>NZ_JAMYNS010000017.1:0-140564 GCF_040319125.1 Mesorhizobium sp. M0938
GTAGTGCAGAGTAGCCATTTATATTCCTTTTTCTTATTTTCTTAGCGCCCCGCGGTGCCCTGCCTACCCGACAGGTATATTAGCTCCAAATCACATACCCACACCCCTTGATAGAAATTTTGATCGCTGATAGAGCGTCTAATAAGAAACAAATTATTACTTGTAATTCGCATTGTCCTTTCAGCAAAAAAATAGATAAATGCGGACAAAATTCCTAGTTTACTATTGTAAAATACTTATATTTACGACCTAATTTCCTATGATAGGCTTCACCGTGTTTAAAAATATGCATTATATACAAAACATGTATTTCACAGAAGGTAAATATGGTCGACGTTAAGCTAAGTTCTGGGCTAGTCTATGCTCCCTACTGTCGAACCAAAGTTTGTTGTGGATAGACAGTGGATAAGTGCTCGCTCACAACCCCGTAGCCACTATTGGGCGTAGACGCGCCGCGAGTATGCCTCTTCGGATTCTGATGATCGGCCGGCCATGGGCGTGGAAGCCATACCCGCTGATCTCGACATCGAGAAAGGCGTGGATCTCGTCCTCGCCGACGCCGATCAATGCGCCAAGCTTGGGTAAGTCGAGATCATCCAGGCGCCGGGCAGCGCCCCTGAACGTGGTGTCCATGATCTTGTCCATTTTTATAGCATCGGCACATGGGAATGGCCGCCGGCGTATTCCGGGGCTTGTCGATGCTGGTGCTGACGTCAGTTTGCACCACCCGAAGCGCCAGCCAGGCAGGCGAACGCAACCTGTTGTCGGTCGTAAAACCAGCTGCCCCCGCCGCCGGCGGTTTCACCCTTGATAGCGCCGTCGGCGGCTTCGCGGGCCGGCGCCGCGCCAAGCACTCTGACGGCGCTATCCGGATCCTTGGCGATTGTAGCCGGGGCAAGTGCTTTTGCCTTTGCCGTGTTGCTGCGCCAGGCAACTTCGGCCAGTTGCCAGGCGACCGGGTCGCCCATCTTGCCAATGAAGTCAACCGGCCCTGCCTGACCGCTTTAGATGTCGTCCGGGGTCGCTCTGCGCGTTCAGCGGCGCCGCCGACTGATCGACAAGACAGGCCTCAGGTCGTCCCTGCTCAGGCTGGCTCGGCCTCGATCGTCACCTTGTTGGGATAGAACGCTCCGTGATTGCGGATTTCGGCCATCTCATCGAAAGGCTGCTCATACGCCCACATCGCGTCCTTGCCTGCTTCTGCCGCAGGCAACACACTCCAATAGTTCGCATCGCCCTTGTAAGGGCAATGGGTCGACAGTTCCGTCTTGCGAAGCTGGTCGAAATCGATGTCTTCGAACGGGATGTAGAGGACTGAAGGATAGGGCGGTTCGCTCAACACCTTGGCCTTCGTCGATGAAGCAATGATCGCGTCGCCGGCGCGTACGGTCACAGTTCCGACATAGGGTTCGACAGTAATCACTTTATCCGGGTTGCGTTGAAAGCCGGGTGACGGGTTGGCGATCTGGTCCATGGCTGTTCTCCTTGCATCGACCCTAAGGTGTGTCGGGAGCGCGCATTGCGCAAGGCCGCTCGAATGCAGGGCACCCGCTCAGGCCCTGCATGACCACCGTCGAATCCCCAGCCGTGAGTGGTCAGGCCGCAGTCTGAAACGCGTCCATCAGCCCCGCATAGGCGGCGGCAATACCGGCGACCGGATTGCTGCTTCTCGACGTGGCTTCGACCTTGAGCGCACCGCCGACGGTCGGCAAGGTAAGAAGCAAGAACTGACGATTGCCGCCATCGCCGACGCATGCCGCGGCAACGTGTTGAGCTTCGCCTTCGTTCTGAACGCACATCTTGAACAGCAGCGTGCCGCCGACCGCCTCAAGGGCGCCGCCGACAACTTCGACGAATTCGTCTTCGGAAACGGTCTTAGTGTCCGGCACCAAATCGGCCAGGCTTTCGGCGAGCGTATTTTCAAGAGTCTTGTCGTCGAGCTGCGCGTCCATGCGAACCTCTTTCATTCGCCAATCGCACCCCTTGCCCATTAATCAATGTTAACGCCGACGATGGCCGGATTGTGGCTGTTTTCCCTGTCTTTTCGGTCAATGCACCACTTCGGCCCGGTCATGGCTGGACAATCCCTTGGTTCGTCCCACAATGGACCGAAAAAGCAATGGGAGGAATAGAATGCTCGGACTGATGCAGGAATGGCCGCTGCTTTGCCACAAGCTCATCGACAACGCAGCCAGGCAGCACGGCGAACGCGAGGTCGTGTCGCGCTCGATCGAGGGCCCGATCGTCCGGACCACTTACGCCGAAATTCATCGCCGCGCCTTGCAGGTCGCTGAGCGACTCGACCGCGACGGTTTTGGGCTTGGCGACCGCATCGCCACATTGGCCTGGAATACAGCGCGCCATATCGAAGCCTGGTACGGCATCATGGGTGTCGGCGCGATTTATCACACGCTCAATCCGCGCCTATTTCCCGAGCAGATCGTCTGGATCATGAACAATGCCGAAGACAAGGCGATCTTCGTCGACCTGACATTTGTGCCGCTGCTTGAGAAGATTGCCGGCGCGGTCAAGTCGCTAAAAAAGGTGATCGTGCTGACCGATAAGGCGCACATGCCGCAAACGACGCTGCAGAACGTTGTTGCCTACGAGCAATGGCTTGACGAAGGCACCGGCGCCTTCGCCTGGAAGACGTTCGATGAAAACACCGCTGCCGGCATGTGCTACACGTCAGGCACGACCGGCGATCCGAAGGGCGTCCTCTACAGCCATCGCTCGAACGTGTTGCACGCGATGATCGCCGCGATGCCCGATGCCATGGGGCTCTCCTCGCGCGATACCATACTGCCTGTTGTACCGATGTTCCACGCCAACGCCTGGGGTCTTGGCCAGAGCGGCCCGATGATCGGCGCCAAGCTGGTCATGCCTGGCAGCAAGATGGACGGCGCCTCGATCTATGGTTTGCTCGACACCGAAAAAGTGACGTTCAGCGCCGCCGTGCCGACAGTATGGATGATGCTGCTCCAGCATCTGGAGGAGACCGGCAAGAAACTTCCCTATCTAAAAAAGGTCGTCATCGGTGGCTCGTCCTGCCCGCGCGCGCTCACGGCGAAGTTCCAGGACAATTACGATGTTGAGGTCATCCATGCCTGGGGTATGACCGAGATGTCGCCGCTCGGGACCCTGTGCACCCTTAAGCCGGACTGTGCCGGGCTCGAGGGCGAAGCCCGGCTCAATGTCCAGAGCAAGCAGGGCTATCCGCCGTTCGGTGTAGAAATGAAGGTGACGGACGACGACAATAAGGAGCAGCCATGGGACGGCAAGACATTTGGGCGCTTGAAGGTCCGCGGCCCGGCAGTCGCTCGCGCCTACTATAGCGGCGTCGGATCCGAACAGTTCGATGAAGAAGGCTGGTTCGATACCGGTGATGTCGCCCATATCGACCCAGGCGGCTATATGCAGATCACCGATCGCGCCAAGGACGTCATCAAATCGGGCGGCGAATGGATTTCGACGATCGAGCTTGAGAATCTCGCGGTTGGTCATCCTGACGTGGCGGAGGCGGCCGCCATCGGCATTCAACATTCGAAATGGGGCGAACGGCCCTTGCTGGTCGTCGTCCGCAAGCCGGGCCGGGAGCCAAGCAAGATGGATATACTCGCTTTCATGGACGGCAAGGTGGCGAAGTGGTGGATGCCGGACGACGTCGTCTTTGTCGGCGAAATTCCCCACACCGCTACCGGCAAGATCCAGAAGACCAGCCTGCGCCAGCAATTCAGGGATTATCGCCTGCCGACGGATTGACGGTGATGGCGTCTTTCGCCTTCAAGCCGCCGCCAAAGAGCTCTAAAGACCCGTTCGGATCGGGGCGGTGCAGATAATGGAAATTCCAGTTCGAGGGACGTCGAGGGCGGCCGGCTGGTCGCGGCGGACAGGCGCTTTTTCGGCGGTCCTGCTTCTGACCGTTCTCGTCGGCCATCGATACGGCCTCGTTGAAACGCCGGCTTTTCTTTGGGTGCTCGGCATCGTCGCGCTGCTTTCCGCCTCTGCGCTGCTGTTCGCCGGGTTTGCCTTTTCGAGACTGTGGAATTTCGGCGACCGTGGCGGTCGCGACCTTACCGTCGGCACGTTGCTGGCACTTCTGGTGCTCGTTCCCTACGGCATTGCTGCCTACCGGGCGGCGACTTATCCGCCGCTCAGCGACGTCTCGACCGATCTCGACGATCCACCGATGTTCGACGCCAGCACCCGGACCGGGGATATGAACGTGCTTTCACCATCGACGCCGGGCGAGCGGCGCCTGCAAACCGAAGCCTATCCGCTTGTAACCGGGCGCAGCTACAATCTGCCTTTCGATCGCGTCCTGGAAGCGGTCGAAACCGTGCTCGATCGGCGGGATTGGCAGCTGGCAGCGCCGTTCCCCGACGCGAACGGACAAGGTGAGGTAACGATCGAGGCTCTGGCCAAGAGCTTCATCATCGGCCTTCCCGCCGACGTCGCCATTCGTGTGATCGATGATGGCGATGCGGTCATCGTCGATATGCGTTCGGCCTCCCGTTACGGCCGCTACGACCTTGGCGACAATGAGGATCGCATCGTGGGTTTTCTCGCCGAGCTGGATCAGCAAGTCGCCGGCCAGGTGGGCACGGCCCCGGCCGAATAGCGCCTACACGACGGGGATGAAAATGCCGTCGATGGCCGGGTCTCCGTCGGCGCTCACCAGGCCACGCGCAACCAGATCCTCCAGATGGGCAAGCACTGACAGTCCGGCCGCACCATGGAGGCGCGGGTCCGTATCGCGGTAAATCGCCTTGACCATGTCATGGATCGTCCGGTCGCCATTTCTGATCCGTTCGAGAATCGCTTTTTCGCGCATCCGGCGATGCGTTTTCAACTCGCGCATGAAGCTGTGCGGCGCAGTCACCGGGCCGCCGTGGCCGGGCAGCAGCAGGCGATCGTCGCGCTCGGTCAGGCGATCCAGCGAAGCCATATAATCGGCCATGGCGCCGTCCGGCGGCGCGACGATGGAGGTGGACCACGCCATGACGTGATCGGCCGAAAACAGGACACCGGTTCCTTCCAGCGCAAAGGCTGCATGATTGGCGCAGTGACCCGGTGTCAGCACGGTTCTGATCGCCCAGCCATCGCCGTCGATCACTGTACTGTCGGCAAGCACGACATCCGGATGAAACGCGGTGTCGGCGCTGGCGTCGAGCGGATTGGCCTCGCCTATGCGCAGCGGCCGCGCCGGGCGATGGGGGCCTTCGGCCAGGACAATCGCGCCGGTGTGCTGCTTCAGCCGCGCCGCCAGCGGAGAATGGTCACGATGCGTGTGGCTGACGAATATATGGCTGACCGGCCTGTTTGCGATCACTTCGATCAGTGTCTTGAGATGAGCGTCGTCATCCGGCCCCGGATCGATCACCGCCAGCGTGTTTCGCCCGACAATGTAGCTATTGGTGCCGTGAAAGGTGAACGGGCTGGGGTTTTTTGCGGTAATCCGAAGCACGTCGGGCGCAACGGTGATGCTCTGGCCGTGAGACGGGTCGAAGTCTGTGTCGAATTTCAGCGCCATTGCGAATGTCGTTCAGCTCTGTTGGAGGGCGGCAAAACCGATTGCCGCATAACACGGAAGCCAATATAGGAAAACGTGAAGCCGCAATCTGCGGCAATCCGAAAATGGGGAAGACCATGGCAATTGCAACGACGACGCGTCCGCTTGTTTCTCTCGCTTTGCCTGAAAAGGGCGCTGCCCGCCTGGCGACGCAGCTTTTGCTTGCGATCGTCGGAACGCTGCTGCTGACCTTGTCGGCCAAGACGAGGGTTTTGCTCGGACCGGTCGACATCTCGATGCAGACCTTAGCTGTCTTCCTGATCGCCGCGGCTTTCGGCATGCGCCTCGGCGTCGCCACGCTGCTTCTTTACATGGCGGAGGGCGCCATGGGCTTGCCGGTCTTCCAGGGCACGCCGGAAAAGGGCATCGGCATCGCTTACATGCTCGGCTCGACCGGGGGGTATCTTGCCGGCTTCGTGGTCATGGCCGCGATCGTCGGCTGGGCTGCCGATCGCGGTTGGGATCGCCATCCGGTCAAGCTCTTCAACGCGATTCTGGTTGCCGAAATCGTCATGATGGCGATGGGCTTTGCCTGGCTGGCGCTGCTCATCGGCCCGGAAAAGTCATGGCAGTTCGGTGTAGTGCCCTTCATCGTCGGCGACCTGATCAAGGTCGGCCTGGCGGCGAGCCTTGTGCCAGCCGTCTGGTCGCTGCTCAAACGCTCCTGAACGGCGGTCGGTGGATCGGACGCGACACTAATCGCGTCCGCGCAACCACGGGGATTGCGCGACGTGATCCTGTTTCGGTCAGTTCTTGCAGAGACTTCCGTCAACGCAGGCCCCAGCGCCAATTGGTCGGCATCTGCTATACAACACTTTGCTAACGATACCGTCACACAATGTTCAAATCGACGGCTTAAGGACCAGAACAGCCAGCGATTCATCGTGAGCCAGCGTAACCAGGCAGCCACACATCGGTGCAATTGCCCGATACCGGCGCTTCGATAGCTAAAAAAGAAAGCGGCTCGATGTTTTTTTAGGCACGGCTAAGTTGATGGACAATTAGCAGGAATTTTTTCGACGAACCGCCTCGATTCAGGCGAGATAGTTGCTTGCTGGTATCCCCACGCTGTCGTAACCCTTGACCTCGAAAACGCCGAAAGCCGCCGAGAGTGAGTCGCGTGATCAGCCCGGAAAAAACGACTGTTAAGGCGACGGTATCATTGCAACAGCCCGCAACCGGCACCGCGGCGCGCTGGTACGCCGCCAGTGTATTTCCGGGAAAGGAAGACGTCGCCGAACGGCATCTGCGGATGCAGGGTTTTCGCCCGTTCGTGCCTCGCTGCGAGAAGACAACCCGTCATGCCCGGCGCATCGAGACGCGCCCGGCGGCATATTTTCCCGGTTACATGTTCATCTCCCTCGATGTCGCGCTGCAGCGTTGGCGGTCGGTCAATGGAACATTCGGTGTGCGCTCGCTCATCATGCAGGGCGAGCGGCCATTGCCTGCCCCATCGGGGTTGGTGGAACGGTTCATAGCCCTGACCGGCAGGGACGGCCTGCTCGATTTCAGGGCAGGCCTCGCTGCGGGCGCGTCGGTTCGAATTCTCTCGGGTCCTTTCGCGGAGATGATCGGTCGCCTTGACCGGCTCGATCCAGCCGGGAGAGCCCGGGTCCTGGTTGCCATCATGAATGGCGAGATCCCTGTTGACTTGGATTCAAGGGAACTTGTCGCGATCGCATAATCGAAATTGACCCTAGGTCATGCGATGTACACTGTTGCAAAGTCGGCTCTCGGGTTTCACCCGGGAGTGCGGTAGCCATTGTTGGAGCCGCTGCATGTTTGACCGAAACAGGCGAAACGATGGGCAACCGAGGGCTGCTGACCGGCCCGCTTCGGCGTGTCGATCGGACTCGCCGGTGAATTTTGATTGAGATCTTATACGAATTATCGAGCTGAATCTCGCAGAGAGTGCTTGGAATTGAATGCTCCGATCATAAAGCCGCAAACTCAACGGCACCTACTGCACCGGGTTAGATTTCAACTCCTTGGTGGACTAGCTTTTGCAATTCTGGCGCCAGCATTGATTCGCATGGCTGTGGATCCCAAAATAATTTATTATTCCAATCTGCAGATCACGGTATTCGCAGGCATTGTTGCGCATACTGCTGGTTTCTTTTCGTTTCGCCGGATAGGAAATTTCCCGGGTGTTGCGGCCGCCGGCTATATTTTGCCAACTTTTTCCCTGTGCTACGGGCTCGTGTACCTCGCAATTTTCTTGTTTCGTATCGACTACAGTGCTTTCCAGGCGGCCAGCAGCTTGACACTGTCAATTCTCTGGTATTTCGGCCTGAGCATCTTGAGCAGGCGCTTGGATCCCTACAGCCTCGCCGTGATTCCAGGGGGAGCTGTAGGGCGTCTTGAAGAGATCGGCGGCGTGCATTGGCATTGGCTTGCCTCGCCCGATACTATCATTGACCGGGTAAATGGTGTCGTTGCCGATCTTCGTTCTGATCTTTCGGATGAGTGGGAGCGGTATATTGCCGATCGCGCGCTTTCGGGAACGCCAGTCTACCATGTCAAACAGATCAGCGAGTCGCTCACAGGTCGAGTAGAGATTGAGCATCTTTCTGAGAATACTTTAGGATCATTGAATCCTAACCAGGCTTATTTAAAGATTAAGCAGACAATTGATTGGATCGCAGCGCTGTTTGTCCTTGTAACTTTTTCGCCATTGCTCTTATTTGTAGCAGCAGCGATAAGATTTGACTCGGCCGGCCCGGCCTTATTCAGGCAACAAAGAATGGGGTACAGAGGAAAGATCTACGAGGTTTACAAATTTCGGACAATGAAACTCAGCGCCACGGTTGGTGACGAAAAGGACGAGGCCATCACAAAGGCCGGCGATGCGCGCATTACTCGCCTAGGGCAGTTCCTCAGAAAATCCAGGATCGATGAATTGCCGCAGGCCTTCAACATCCTGCGCGGCGAGATGAGCTGGATCGGGCCGCGTCCAGAAGCACTCGTGCTCTCGAAATGGTATGAGGCTGAACTGCCATTCTATCGATACCGACATATTGTCCGGCCCGGCATTACCGGATGGGCGCAAGTCAATCAGGGCCATGTTGCAGCAGTGGACGACGTACTGGAAAAGCTCCACTACGACTTCTACTACATCAAGAATTTCTCCCCTTGGCTGGACGTCCTGATTGTGTTTCGTACCATCCGAACCATGCTGACAGGCTTTGGCGCGCGTTGACCGGGCGAAGATCGTTTGCCGACGTAACCAAGCCACTGCTCTCCGGCTCACAGGGGTGGGGATGTCCACCAGCTTTTTAAAAAATGGGTCATTCGTAATGTCTAAAGTTGCGCTGATCAGCGTTGAAAATAGCGTCGTATCGAGCTTGGAGAAAGCACAATGACCAGGAAAACCGCACTCATCACCGGCATCACCGGCCAGGATGGCGCCTATCTGGCGGAACTCCTTTTGGCAAAGGGTTACGATGTCCATGGCATCAAGCGGCGTTCCTCGTCGTTCAACACCGGTCGTATCGATAATCTCTACCAGGACCCGCACGAAAAGGACGTAAGGCTGTCGCTTCACTATGGTGATATGACCGATGCCACCAACCTCATCCGCATCGTCCAGGAAGTGCAGCCAGACGAGATCTACAATCTCGCCGCACAATCGCACGTTCAGGTGAGCTTCGAAACGGCGGAATATACCGCGAATGCCGACGCGATCGGTACATTGCGTCTCCTCGAAGCGATCAGGCTGCTTGGCCTGACAAAAAAGACGCGTTTCTACCAGGCATCGACTTCCGAGCTCTACGGCAAGGTGCAGGAGATTCCGCAGCGGGAGACGACGCCTTTCTATCCCAGGTCACCTTATGCGGCAGCAAAGATATACGCCTACTGGATCACCGTGAATTACCGTGAAGCTTACGATATCCATGCTTCCAACGGCATCCTGTTCAATCACGAAAGTCCGATGCGCGGCGAGACGTTCGTCACCCGCAAGATTACACGCGCGGCTGCTGCAATCAGCCTCGGCCTTCAGGATAAGCTTTACCTCGGCAATCTGTCGGCTGAACGGGATTGGGGCCATGCCCGCGACTATGTCGAAGGCATGTGGAGAATCCTCCAGCATGAAATGCCAGACGACTACGTGCTTGCAACCGGCGTGAAGAATTCGGTCCGCCGCTTTGTCGAGCTTGCATTCAATGAGGTCGGAACCGAGATCGAGTGGGTTGGTTCCGGGATTGATGAAAAAGGCATCGACGCAAAATCAGGTGCTGTCCTGATCGAGGTGGATCCGCGGTACTTCAGGCCCACCGAGGTAGAGCTTCTGATCGGCGACGCCTCGAAAGCGGAGCGCGTTCTCGGATGGAAGGCGACAACGTCGCTCGCCACGATGGTGCAGGAAATGATCCAGTCCGATCTCGAAACGGTAAGGCGGGAGTCCGAACATCGGCGCCTTGACGAGGATCGCATTCGCGTGGCGGCACAGTAAGCGGCGTTGGGCCGGGTCGATATGAAAATCTCGGTCTTGACCGTCTGTTGGAATTCCGCGGCGACAATCAGGCATACGATCGATAGCTTCCTGATCCAGGACCATGGCGACAAGGAATTGGTGATCATCGACGGCAATTCGTCGGACGATACACTGGCAGTAGTCCGGTCTTACCCACAGGACCAGATCCGGCTGGTCAGCGAGCCCGACAGCGGAATGTATGATGCGCTTAACAAAGGGCTGCGCCTCTATGCTGGCGACGCGGTAGGCGTGCTGAATTCCGACGATTGCTTTCACGACCCTACGGTGCTGGGACGGATATCCGCAGGGCTCGAGACAGCCGACATCGTTCATGGCGACCTGGATTTTGTCGAAGACCATCTGACCAAGCGGGTCGTGCGCCGTTGGCGTGCTGCATCCCGACCCGCCAAGGGCTTTCGGAGTGGATGGATGCCGGCCCATCCAACATTCTATGTCAGGCGGAAGGTGGCGGAGACCGTCGGCACGTTCGACCTCAGTCTTAAAGTGGCGTCGGATTATGATTGGATGCTGAGAGCAGTTGAACTCCACGGGTTCCGGACCGCTGCGACCAGCCACGTGTTGGTGGACATGATGGTTGGCGGGGCCAGCACACGAAGCCTTGCCTCCCACATCGGGCACAATCTGGAAGCGCTGCGGGCACGCCGCCGCTGGCTTGGGGCAGGCCCTGTCGACTACGCACTTGTTGCGAAGCCAATGCGCAAAATCGAACAGTTCTTGTTGAAACGAGGCGATAATCCAAACATGAAGAAGCCTATCTGATGAACGACCCAAAGAGCATTTTGGAGCCGATCGGAGGTTATGTCCTCGACCTCGTTGCGAAGCTGCGAAACCGACAATTTGTCCCGCATTCGCTAACGAAATTGCACAATATGAAAACCTGCAGGGACATGACGGGCGCCACGACGGCAGTGGAAATTGGTTCCTACAAGGGCGTCACGACAAAACGAATGTCTCACCTGTTTGAGAAGGTGATCTCAGTCGAAATTGACGAAGCGCTGTATCATCAGGCCAGCAAGCGCTGCGCAGGGCGGAAAAATGTGGAATTGCTGCTCGGTGACGGGTCCAAGCTGCTGCCCGAAATAGCTGCACGGGTGAGCAAGGCACTTATCTTTCTGGATGGCCATTTCAGCGGAGGTATCACCGGTCAAGGTGACGAACCCGAACCCGTGTTGAAAGAGCTTGATCTTATCCAGGCGAACCTGGACCACTTCTGCGCGGTCATCGTAGATGATTTTCGCCTGTTTGGTGTCGAGCCGGGATGGCCGCGGAAAGCCGAAGTGATGGAGAAGTTGGAAGAGGTCTTGCCTGCGCCAGAATGGGTTCATGGCGTTCTCAACGATCAGTTCATCGCGGTTCGCAAAAGAACGGCAAAATGAACGGACACCGCGTACGCCACGCTCCTGTTTCAAGCAGGTTGCAGGCGAAAATTGCCCTTATTTTCTTATCTGGCGATTTGGAATGTTCCGAAGCATCCTGACCGTCCTGTCGGGGTCGGTGATTGCGCAGATAATTGCAGTCGCCGTTCTTCCCATCCTGACACGGCTCTATGATGCTGAAGCGTTCGGCCGCTATCAGATCTATGTTTCGATACTGAACATAGCGGTCATGTTCGTGGCATTTCGCTACGAGGTCGCGCTTTTAAGCGCGCGGCCGGGAAGGGTTTATGAAAATCTGCTAAAATTGACATTTCGGCTCTGTATCTTGACCAGCATGGTCGCTCTTCTTGTCGCCGGCGCTGTCGATTGGTTGATACCGGATGTCCTGTCATCCCTGCGGGGCATTGTCTTCTTTTTACCCGTTGCGATGGCCGTCGCGGGAATCTACCAGATGCTCACCTTCTTGCCGATCCGCGACCGCAATTATGGCCTGAGCGCACGGTCCAAAATCTTGCAATCGGTAGGGTTCTCCTTTGGCGCGCTTGGGTTTGCCTTTCTTCCGGTCATCGGCGTCGGTCTCATTCTGGCTGATGTATTCGGCCGGGCCTTCGGGGCCATCAGCGTGCTCTTCGAGAGTGGGAAACTCTGGCGCACTTTGATCTCTCCTCTCTCTTTTTCGGAGATGAAGTTTACGGCAATTCGTTTTCAGAAATATGGACTTCTCACCTTCCCGGGAACCCTTCTGTCGTCTCTTAGCGCCGCGGTCGCACCATTCGCCTTTCTGGCACTGTTCAATCTGGAGACCGCAGGACAGTACGCCCTCCTCGAACGGTTTATCCTGATGCCGGTTGGCGTCATAGCGGTAGCGGTTTCACAGGTCTTCACCGGCGAATTGTCGACGCTCTACCGCACCGACAAGAAAGGGCTGAATAGAGCGTTTCGACGTTCGCTCATTCAGCTTCTTGCCATCGGTTTGCTGCCGACAATGCTCGGGATGGCGCTTTCGCCGAGCCTCGTCCCACTCGTCTTTGGCGCCGATTGGGCTATGGCCGGCAAACTCTGCGTGATTGGATTTCTAATTGCATATGTTCGCTTTGTCGCCACGGCATTAACCATGACCCTTGTCGTTATTGATCGCCAGTCACTTCAATTCACTTGGGAAATATGCCGGTTTCTTTTCACCTTGTGCGTTTTCGGCGGGCTCGGCTGGGTGGGTGCCGACAATCCCAACACTGTCATGGTCTGGTATGCTCTGGCGACCGCCGTCACTTATGCTATTCATCTTCTGCTGGCCGATCGTGCAACGAGACTGGTCAGCTTGCAGGCAGCAGAGAGCGGAAAAACGACGTTGTGAAGATGGCCTCGTGTTCATCGGCATTATCTGCAATCAGCATCATGGATCCATTGCCGAACATCGGCTGAGTTCTGGCGTTTTTGATAAGACAGGCGCTCATGGCACATCTCTATGGCTATCCCGATATCGGCCGTTTCGGTCTTGGTCACAGCATGCTCGCCTGGGCGCGCTGTGAGATATGGTGCCGAAAGAACAACGCGCAGATGCTTGGGCCGCGTTGGTTCCGTCCTCGTATCGGTCCCTATTTGCGCCGCGAACGGGACAAGCGCGAGTATTTCAGGCTCTTTAACAATAGGGGCTATGTCGGCGAACCGTGGCGCACCGTACTCCTCGCAACTGCACGAAAGGTTTCGGCGGAGGCCGCCCCATCCATTGCACATGACGGCGGGAACACGGTCGTTGTCTTCAAGAACACCGTGGCATCAAATTTCGAAAAACATTTCCATGAAGTCCGCGGTAACGGTCCGGTGCTGTACGACGCGTTTCGTCGGATCACCCGCAAAAAGTACCTGCCGGAAGACCCGGCCTCTCCGTTCCTCGCTATCCACGTACGTCTTGGTGACTTCTCTCGTTTCGATGTGAACCAGGTGGAGGCGAAGACGCACAACCAGCGGCTTCCGATCGAATGGTATTGCGACAGCCTTGTCGCCCTTCGCGAGGCACTGGGTACCAGCATGCCGGCCCGCGTCTTTTCCGACGGAGATGATGCTGACCTTGTTCCGCTGCTTGGTCTTCCGGACATACGCCGGGCCAACGACGCGGAATCGGTCACGCACATGCTGGAAATGGCCCAGGCAAGCGTGATCATCGGAGCTGGCTCGAACTTCAACCTGTGGGCTGCCTTTTTTGGACAGGTGCCGCGCATCACCTATCCAAACCAGGCGATCGTCGCAGTAAACGACGATCCGGCCCGTGAAACGAGCTTCCGTGGCGAGGCGCCACTTCCTGACGTGTTCATAAAGCAGGTCAGGACACAATTCACAAATCGAGAAAAGCAAGGCGAGCTGACCTAGGCTGGCTGGTGCAACTATGACGAGGTCCGGAATTCGCCCGGCTGGCAGGAAGAGGAGTGCGGTGATTCTCAACAGGTTTATCGGCTGGAACAGGAACGCAGCAGCATGGCTCGAACACCACTTTCCCCAAATTTTCGGTGCGCCGTCATATAAGGCGGAGCTAGAGCGTCGTATCGCTGAAGACGTTGCGCGCCTGAAGCCGTCAGCGATCCTCGAGGTCGGCGGCATTGATCGGCCGCTTCTGGAGCGCGGTGCGGATTTCACCTATATCGGTCTGGACATCGAGGAGAAGCCGGACTGCTATCGCATCTACGATCAGTTTGTCGTCCAGTCGATCGAGCGGCCCGTTGATGTCGAGGCGGACATGCTCATTTCGATCACATTGATGGAGCATGTGCCCGACAACAAGGCGGCGGCGCGCTCCATGTTCCTGGCGCTGCGGCCAGGTGGCGTGATGCACCACTATATTCCGTCGAAATGGCATCCCTATTCGGTGGCACTGCGGATCGTCGGACCGGTCATGCAAAGATGGCTGATTCCATACCTCAGGCCTGCGGCGGTCGGCGTTACCGGCTATCCTGCCTTCTTCGACCACTGCTCCCCTTCGGATATGACAAAGCTCTTTCGCGGTCAGGGATTCGAGCAGGTAGACGCCAAGTCGTTTTACCGCGCCAGCGACTATTTTGCTTTCTTCCTGCCGGCCTATCTTTCCGTCGCGCTGTTCGAAAACCTCTGCGCGGCCCTGAACTGGCGCATCTTCTGTTCCGGGTTCGTCATCAGCGCTACAAAACCCACGCAATAGCAAGAACGGAACCATGCGACTTTTTCAGAATTCTGGGATTGCCCCAAGCTATCGACCCCGACTTGCCGGTCTCGTCGCGGGGATCAGTGGGTTCGAGCAGCAGAAGGAGGTATTTCTGAATGACCGTTACGGCGCGGCGCATATTCTCTCGCCGGTACTCGGTCGACATCCGGAAACCTTTTTTACGAACGGTGACGACGAATCGGTGCAGCGGGCGTGGGCGCGCGAAAACGGGCTTGGCGAGGAAACGCCGCTGGCCGATATCCTCCTTGCCCAGATCGAGCATCACAAGACGGATATCTTCTACAATCTCGACCCGTTTCGTTACGACGCTGCTTTTGTCCGCCGCTTGCCTGGACACGTGAAACGAAAGATTGCCTGGCGCGCCGCACCGGGCAAGATTGACTTTGCCGGTTACGACCTCGTGCTTTGTAATTTTCCGTCCATGAGACAACTTTGGGAAGAGCAGGGCGCCAAGACGGCTCATTTCTTCCCCGCTCACGATCCGGAACTCGATAGCGTGGCTGCGAATCGGAACAGGGACATCGATGTCCTTTTCTTCGGCGGTTACAGTCGCCATCATCAGCGTCGGCGAGAGATATTGGAAGCGGTCGCACGTCTTGCCGGCCGCCACCGCGTTGTTTTCCATTTGGATCTGTCACGCTACACGCCGCTCGCCGAGACGCCGCTTGGTTGGTTCGGTCCTCTGAGGGCGGTTCGCCGCCCGCCTGCGATCCGCAAGGTCAGCGCGCCTCCCGTGTTCGGTCGCGCCATGTACGCGCAGCTTGCAAGAGCCAAGATCGTCGTCAATGCCTCGATCGATATGGCCGGCCCGGATCGTGGAAATATGCGTTGTTTCGAAACCATGGGCTCCGGAGCCCTGCTGGTTTCAGACTCGGGCATCTACCCTTCACCGATGCGCGACGGGCAGACCATGGCCGTCTATGAGCAGCCGCAGGACGCATCGGAAACAATCGAACGGCAATTGAATGATGGAAGTTGGGACACGATCGGTTGGGCCGGGCATCGCGCAATTCGCGAAGAGTACAGCAAAAAACGTCAATTTGAGCGGTTTCTTGAACTGGTGTAGTGAACGATTAGACCGCTGATAACCGCCTTATCGGCCTACGACAGTCCCACTGTACCGAGGCGCAGCCACGACGATGCCGCTAGGTGTGCTGGTCATTGTTGCTCCTATTCTCATTGTAGCGGATAACTGCCGCTTGGGGAAAACTCGGGACGGCAAGCAACAAATCCAGATCGCCGCGGTGCTGGTCCATCAGTTCGAATATTATTGCTTCGTTGGAATTGCAGCCATCATTGGGCGGATCTGATGCTCCCATGCCCGGTAGCCGTCGCCATTGAGGTGGATGCCATCAGTCGTAAACTCCGGCCGGATGCGGTCATTTCGAGATAGCGCAGCGTTGAGGTCGAGAAAGCGGCAGTTTGCAACTTGCGAGCACCGCGCTGCCAGGGAGCCGTTCAACCGTTTTATTGCGGCGTTGGTTGTCATGTCACTTGTAAACAACGTCGACTGGACGACGATGGCATCCACAACCGCCAAGCGATCAATGATTCTGCCGTAAGAGGCAGCCACGCGGTCAGGACTCACCGACCTGCGAATATCATTTACTCCGAGCATGATGAAAACGAGCCTAGGTCGTGCTGCGGTGATCTCATCTAGCCTGAGGAGCGCGCTGCCGACGCGCTCTCCAGATATGCCACGATTGATTGTTGACAGTTTGGGAAACATCTCCTGCCAATTGCCATTCGCAGTAAGGGAATCGCCAAACATGACGATTTCGGCGTGGCCTTTGAATTGACGGAATTCGTCCACCTTGGCTCGCCACTGAGGATATGGGGCGCTTGTGCCGATGTCTGCGCCAAACAGAACCGACAGGGCCGCGCCAGAGAGCAGTATCATCATCCTGTTCATACTGAATGCCCAACTCCTATGCCCATCGTCGGCGGAAGGGCCTCTTCAATGCTGCCATGACGGCGGAACGCCTTGGACTGAGGAAACGTGGCTGTCTATTTACATCCCCCTCGAAAGCCTCATACCTCCACCGATCGCCCTTGAGCAGGTCAAAAAACCGACCCCAGTCACTATGGGTTCCACGACTTCCCTTTGAAGTATAATAGCGAATAGTGGGAGCTTCGATAAAGTTTGAATGCACGGTGCCACCCAGCGCTGTGGTTTGGTGTTTTGCGACATGAGACCGGACAATCGCCCTCGCCCCAGGGCAGAGGTCGCCGCCCGAGGAAGGCGCGCGCATTAGCGCACCCGCCAAGGTGTTGAGTTTTCTTGCTTACATGTTTGAACGGGATACATCCGGATACGCGCCGATGTAGGCTCTAACGGTTAGGCCGAAACTGTGCCGTTGATCCGGTTGCGGAAAGCCACCGTCCTTCGCTCGAAGAGCAAATAGAAAACCAAACAAACCGCAAAGCAGATCGCACCTTTGACAACCAGCAAAGTGATGCCTCCACCGCCCAACCTTGGTGCCGCAGGCATAAAGTTGACAGTCAGGTAGACGAGCACCGGGTAGTGAAAAATGTAGAGCGAGTAGGACATAGCGCTCAAGCTTCGGATCGGCCAAGCGGCGGGTTCCAGTATACGGTTCACTTGCTGGTGACAGAGGGCCGGAAGGAGCGCGGCGAGCCCAACGCACAGGATCGCATCGGCTGGTCCCGTTGCGTATCCGGCCCACGGCCCGCCGTCCCCGACCATCTGCGAAAGAAAAATCCCGCCTATGAACGCCAAGAGCCCTGTATATGTGACCCACAATGAGCGCGGCGGATAGGCAGCCACCAGCGCTCCAAGCAGCCAGAACAGCAGGTATTGGGCTTCGAGAACACTGAACACCAAGGCAGCGCTGCCGAGCCCGACGAACGACCAGGCAGGCAGAGAGCGTCGCGAAAACGCGCAGCCGACGCAGCCCATCAGGACATAAAACCAGATTTCGTAGGCAAGGCTCCAGAGCGGTGCGTTGGCCCGCACTGTGGGGACGACGACGCCGTTGAGGCCGGCGATGTGCGCGACAACGTCCTGGATCGGAAAGACGGAGCTAACGCTGATTCCGACAAGAGCCGTCAGCAGCAGGGCCGGGATCAGCGGAAGAAATATACGGGTCGCCCGATCAACAGTGTAGCGCTGGAGATCAAAGCGCCCGTCCCGCACGTGGCGGATGACTTGCCCGCCCACAAGAAATCCGCTGAGGACGAAAAAAACCATCACCGCCGGATGTCCGGGACGAGTGACGGCGTAAAATAAAGCAGTGATTAGACCCTTGTCGGAAGCCGGCAGCGCGCCGTAGGAGGGCAGCGAATAGCCTCGCAGATGCGCCATCATGACGATCAGCGCCGATGCCCCGCGCAGCAGGTCGAGCGCCAGGAATGAGGGGCGGGAGGGTGAATTAGTTATGGACGCACCTTTTTGGCGGCGGTAAGGCTTCGATGATACGGGACGTACGCCGCATATCAGCTCGACAAGGACGGGGCAATTGGAATACCTGAGGCCGGGGAATATTAGCTACGCGCGGATGTTCGTCCTGCTGTGGGTGGCGGTCTACGTCATCATGTTTGTGGACGTCTATATCGATTGGGCGTCTGTCAGCTTCTTTTATCTCGGCTTTAGCTATGTCTACAATGAAAATGATGCCGTTCTTGCTTATTGTATAATAGCCGCGTTTGCATTTATTCTGCCAGTTTCAATCAAAAGGTATTCTGATTTTTTTTGCTGGATGTTGTATCTAACAATTTTCATACCATCCGTTCTTATTGTTGCAAGACAGGGATATACATCTTTTGAGGCGTCGTGGCTGATTGTTTCAGTGGCTGCGTCATTTTTTTTGATAGTCTATATCCCGAAAATGATTCACTTCAAGTCGTATTCTCTCATTCGTCAGATTTCGGTAACCACGTTCTTCTTTTTCTTCCTAGCGTTCTATCTGGCGGCCATAGCCTTCTATGTCGCGACCTATCGGGGAATGATGTCATTGTCCGGCATGGACGAAATCTACGACCAGCGCGCCCGATTTGGCTCCGCGCAGACGAGCACACTCGCGCTCTATCTGACGGGGTGGCTGTCGAATGCGATGAACCCCTATCTTCTGGCGGTTGGACTGTTCGACCGAACACGCCGCTGGGCGATAGCGCTCGGGCTTGTGGGGCAGATACTGGTCTTCATGGCGTTCGCAGGAAAGATGATGCTGGTGATCCTGATCGTCACGTTCGGGTTTTACTTTTTCGTGCTCAGCAAGGGCCGCATTGCAGCGTCTCGCCTTGCGTTCGGATTTGTAGCGCTGACATTTTCTGCGCTCGCAATCCTTATAGCTACAAATTACCAGCCGGTTGGGCCGGCGATGGACACCGTGGCGCTGATCTATATGCGGACCCTCGGCATTCAAGGTGCGATGACCGGCGTGTATGCGGATGCGTTTTCCGTCAATCCGTTGACCTATTGGTCACATGTAAACATCATCAATATGATCATTGACTATCCCTACAAAGTGCCGCTCGGATATGTCGCCGGCGCCCATCTCGTCGGAGGAAGCGGGTTCAACGCCAACGCCAATTTTTGGGCTACGGACGGCGTAGCAGCCTACGGTTTGGCGGGCGTGGTGATCATGGGGGTGGTTCTCGGCCTGCTTCTCAGCCTAGCCAACAAGGTCGTGACGCCGGACCGGTTGCCATTCGCGGCGACCGTTTCGATCCCCTTCATCATGTCCCTTGGAAACTCGTCGCTCTTCACCAGCCTCATCACGGGCGGCGGTCTGATTATGGTCATGATGATAGCCTACGGCGTGCCGCAGCCCCAGGCGCCACGCCAACAGGGGATAGCCTATCGGGACCACGCTATACCGTCCCGACTTTCCAAATGAACGATCGACCGTGTCTTGTTGCGTATAGGCTCTATCCGGAATGGCGTGCGTGCTGATAATCGCCGGCTGGACGAGGCGGCCCGTAGGTGCCTTGACCTCGATCATCCAGTCTCGACCCATCCTCCGTGCTGCCATTGCCACTCGCGATGCGTCCCCACGCCGGGTGCCAGGTTCTGGATGCGAGCGCCCGGGAAGCCTGGGAATGTCGGTCGGACCGTCCCTTCCGAGGTCGGGACAGGCTGCGTGTGGGAGTTCTCGCCGTGGATGTTCGTTAACGACCCGACAAAACCCCGCGTGTCCATGGTGCTGCCTACCTTTTGGCCGGCGATGGTCAAGCCGTCGACGATCATCGCGCCGGCGCCAAAGCAGCGGAAAGCACTGTACCCCTCCGTACCGCCACCCGATAGCACTAGCCGCATGCCCTGGATGGTCATCCGCCCGCCAAATTGATTGGCCTGGAACGGTGTCCCCCGCGACGTACAGGTCACGTTGCTGAAACTCCAGTTTCGAGCCGGCGTGGGTGAGGCGGACACAGTCACTGCGGTGAGGGATGTGGTGGCGAAGTTACAATCTGCGATATGCACGTCGTTGACGTAGTGAATGGTGTCGTTTGGGGAAAGGAGCGCATGCGCCGTTGAATCGGCGGCTACCCGCGCCCCGGTGATAGTCACACCACCGGCACCGGCGCTGGCGCCTTGCAACAAGATGCCAGCCTTGGATGCCCCGGCGCATTGCACGCCCTCGACACGGACATTGGCCTCACTGCCGCGGATTCCAAGATAGAGATCGGTCACGTTCTTGCTGAACGTTCCGCCCGAAATGACGACATCCCGGACGCTGTTGCTGGCGATCGCCGATTTTGGCAATGTCCCGTCGATGGTGCTGGACTGGCCATGCACCGTCGCATTCCGGATGACCAGGCCGGAGCCGTTGACCGCATAGATGCCGTTATCGCGCGGCAAGATCAGGACTGGATCGGTGATGCGTATGTTGCGGTTATTGGCACCATAGATCTGGAGCGCGTAGCAGCCGGTGTCGTCATGGCCGCCCACCAGTCCGGCATTGTGGACCACGGCATCGCGGATCTCGCTGTCGTGGACGTTGTTATTGAAGATAATTCCTTGCTTGATGTGCGTCGCTTCGGCGTAGAAGCCGGTGACGATGGCGTCACGGACGATCGCCCTAGCTGCTTCGGCAGGTTCCGATGCCACGCTGCTGATGTTGATGACAGCCGAGTTGGCGCCACGGTACGCTGGGTCGAGCGAGTTACCCGGCCGCGAAATACCCCGCAAGCCGTTGATGCGTACATGCTGCACCTCTAGATTGGAGGGGCTTTCATTGTAGACCAAGACCCACCATGGCGCCTTGAAATTCTGAAGTTCAACAGTGTCCATCGTGAACGTATCGATGCTGGCCTTTGCGGCCGCGCTAAGGGCGAACTTCATGAATGCGCCGTTATTGTAGCCGTTCGACATGCTATTGCCGATGACGGTCAGATCGGCGACTGTAACCTTGGAGACGTCGACAGCGCTAAAAACGTAGAATGTATGTTCCGACCCGGTAATGTTGATGATCGATCCGTTGCCGTCGATGGTGCAGTTGGCCGGAACCGCAATGCCCGGATGGCCTAGAGCCTTTAGATCTGCAGAGGACCAGTTATAGGCCCCACGGCGAAACATCAGGGTTCCGCCTCCCATGGATTCGATCCGGGCAAGGGCGCGGACGCAAGCGGCGACGTCCGTCCCATCGTCGCCGAAGACGACAAGACCGCCAGGCGTTTGCGTCGGGGTGTGTTCAGGCATGCGGCCCTGGAATTGACCGACGGGCGAGGCTGCCGATCCGGTAGTCAAGACTGCAAGCGCCCCAACTCCTGTTAGCAGACGGCGGCGGGTCAGGGAGAGCTTGTTATCAGCGATCATTGCGAGGCTCGCACCTTTTCTTCAATCGCGCCGCATTCGGCGCCCTTCGTCACCGCCAGAGCGGTTCATCGGTCGAGGTGACGGCCGAGCGCCTTATACCGATCCGGCTGGACGGCAGGTTGGCGGCGACGCTCGGCAGGCAATTTTCGAGGACCGAAATACCAATATCCAGAACCGCGATTGCGGCGAGGTGAAGGCTTTACCGATGCACAAGCTCAGCGTTGCGTGGCCAGCGCTTCGGTGAAAATGGAACGAAAACGGAACAATTCCGCTTGCGCAATATGGCTGGCGTCCGCAAATATGGATCGTCCATCCAGAACATAATCGCATCGACTTGCGTCGCACAACACCGTGTCCGGGCGCGCGAAGCCGATATCGCGGCGCGCCTCGAAATGTTGGATGGCCGCCCTATACCGCTGCTGGAACTCTTCTGCCGGCAAATAGGTCGGTTTTTCCAGAGGCCAGCCGAAGGCTAGATCACGGCTCAGTTCGGAAGGAAGATCCCATCCAGGGTAAGCGATCGGGCCGATGAGAACGACCTTCTTGCCGAAGCCCAGCAAGCGACCGATCAGATCGTCAAGCCCGCGAACGAGTTCTGCGTCGTCCCTGTTGTCTACTGTCTTTCCGTTTGCATCGACCAGTCCTTTCTCCGCATGTGCCCAGGTCAAACCAAGAATAACAGTTTTCACATTTGAAAGCTTGCCAAGCTCGATGAGATTGGCGGCGGCCACATCAATACACTCACGCGAAATGTTGACGGACACTGTCGGCAGGCAGCCGTTCGCCGGAACCAGGAGACCAGGCAACCCTCTCTCGACAAATATCGACTCCCAGACAGGCGCATACATTTGTGCATGCGAATTCCCCAGCAAAACGACATTTGCGTCAGAAGGATCGCGAGAGGCAAGGTTGAGCACGCAGGCGCGCGACTGGCCCATACGGAGGTAATTTGGGACGGGACAGCGGTAGTTGGTTCCGACGGCCGCGTTGATGGCCGCGGCCTCACCGCCCATCCGGCCGGGCAGCCCGTTCGACCAAATCAGTGCCGACGCAATCACCGCAAGCATGCCGGCGCCGACGCCGGCCGCAAGACACACCGTTCGTGCAGGCATGGCTCGACTGCGGAAGGGGCGTTCGACGTATCGCCATGAGACGATGGCGCAGGCTGTCATGCCCGCCACGGCAATCATCATCTCGCCGAAGTTGAGGTCGCGGACGAGATAATATTGCGAGAAGACGATGAACGGCCAATGCCAGAGATAAAGCGAATACGAGATCAATCCGACGAAGGCGAGCGGAGGCGTCGCTATTAACCGGTTCACTGGTGGCTGCACAACCTGACCGGCGGCGATCAATAACATCGCCCCGATAACCACAGGTAGCGCGACTGGGACGGAGCCATACGTAGGAAGGGGGCTGACGATCCCAATGAGGACTGCAATCGCACCGATTGCTCCGAGAAGGCGAGCGACGGTTCCTCGCGGTATCAGGCTGGCCGGCAGAAGAGCAATCATGGCCCCGGCTCCAAGTTCCCACGCCCGGGTCGGCAGCAGGAAAAATGCCGGCGATGCGCCGCCTATCTTGAGGGCCAGGCAATTGGCCGCCAGGGACACGATAGTGAGCAGCGCGATTGCGGGAAAAGTCGCGCGGGGCCAAAAGCGGGCAAATGCCGCAATGAGCAGGGGAAAGATGATATAGAACTGTTCTTCGACACCCAATGACCAGACATGCAGGAGCGGTTTGGCCTCGGCAGCCCTCGAAAAATAGTCGGTATCTCTCCAGAAATAGATATTTGCCACGAAGCCGAGCGTGGCGAGCATGCTCTTTCCATATCCGATCAAATCGGCGGGCAGCAGCAGCACGATCGCAGCCATAGTGGTAGAAAACAGCAGGAGAAGAAGAGCCGGCATGATTCTGCGGACACGCCGCTCATAAAACCGTAAAATCGAGAACTGCCCCTTCAGCGCCTCACGCCATAATATTAGTGTAATCAGATATCCCGAGAGCACGAAGAAAATGTCGACGCCCAGATATCCTCCGGGCAACCATGACCTCGACAAGTGAAAAGCTATCACCGAAATGACGGCGATCGCGCGCAGGCCGTCGACGTCCGCCCGATAGCCAATAAGGTGCGAATCCGCGCTTCCGACTCTGGTGTGCATGTTAATTGTTCAGGTCCCCGGGGCAGTGCCTCGTCTATAAAAGAACCAGAGCCGGGGCGCTACTCCAAGCTGCTACGATAATCAGCATCTGCGGACGGGACTTCGGGTGGGAGGAACTCAGCTAGATGCTAGATTAAGGGATGAGCCAGCGAGTTTTGCGCGGTCGAAATTCACGCGGTTCGAATTCTCGTGATCTGAACTTGACGAGTCCGGAAACGGTAGCGTAGCTGAACGCTCAGAACAACCTCCTGACTGAAGCGTGATCGACGCATTGCTGCAAGGGTGACAGAGGCTGGAGCCGTGCTTCTCACCGACGCTGAAAATTATCCTGGAACGATGGACGGGCGAAGCATGCGGGCCTATGACCGAAGCGCTATCCCACTCGCCAAGCTAAGCCTTGGCGGCTGTTGTGGGCGCATCCGATAAATCTGAGAGAGCGAGATCGTTGTGACCAGGAACGCGCCGCCTCACGCAGTTGTTGCCGGAAAACCAGCGGAGATGATCCAGCATATGGTTTCTCTCGATGACTGAAGCGGCCATGACTTGGGAAGACGCCGTCCGCTGGTGCATGAGCGAGCCTTCGATGAAGGAACTCGCCCGCGCCGCCTATTTCGACGATCCGGCCGTGGCCGCACAACGCTACCACCAAAGCGCGGAGTTCGACGCCGTCCGCAGCATGATCCCGCGCAAGGTCGGCCGTGCTCTCGATCTCGGCGCCGGTAACGGCATCCTCTCCTATGCCTTGGCGCGCGAGGGCTGGTCTGTGACCGCTGTCGAGCCCGATCCGAGCGCACTCGTCGGTGCCGCCGCGATCCGGGCACTTGCCGAAAGCACCGGCACCCCCATCGAAGTGGTGGAAGCGTTCGGTGAGGCGATCCCGCTATCGGCGGCAGGCTATGATTTGGTCGTCGCACGGCAGGTGCTTCATCATGCCCATGATCTTCCGGCTTTCTGCCGCGAAATGGCGCGTCTCTCTCGCGATGGAGCGACGATCCTGTCGTTGCGCGACCATGTGGTCTCCGGGCCGCAGCAACTCGAGCCTTTTCTGCGCGCTCACCCGCTTCATCATCTCTACGGTGGAGAGAACGCTTTTACGCTGGCAGCCTACCGCGCTGCGATCCAGGGGGCCGGGCTGACGATCGACCGCGAACTGAACTCGTTCCAGTCCGTCGTGAATTATGACCCAATGACGCCGTCTGAGATTCGCGACAGGCTCGCCAAAGTCTTTGGTCCTTTTTCCCCGATTGTTCGCCTGGCTCTTTCGCCTGTGCCATTTGGCGCCGTCGCCAGTCTCGCTGCATCACTTGACCGCCGGCCCGGGCGCCTGGTCTCTTTCCTTTGCCACAAGAACGGACCTTTGCCACAAACACGGGAAGGACTGACTTCTTGATGCAATCAACCGAGCCTAAGCCTGTCTGGGTGACTGGAGCCGGCGGGTTCATCGGCCTGCACCTCGCTCGTTTCCTCGCTCGAAACGGATGCCGTGTCATCGGCTTCGGTCGAAAAGAGGCACCCGGTTTTGCTTTGGCGACCGGCGGCGCGTTTTTTCCCGGTGGAATAGCCGTGGAGACAATGGGTTCGGCTCTGGCGGCGCATGGCCGCCCTTCGGCAGTGTATCACCTGGCGGGTGGCGCGACGGTTGGCCAGTCAATTGCTGATCCCTTGAAAGACTTTGAACAAAGCGTTGTCTCTGCCGCTCGTGTCCTCGATTTCCTGCGCCGCCACGCACCCGATGCACCTGTCGTTCTTGCGTCTTCCGCTGCGGTCTATGGCGGCGGGCATGTCGGCTCGATCAGGGTCGATGCCCCGCTCGATCCGTATTCCCCCTATGGCTATCACAAACGCATGGTTGAGGAGCTTGGCCGGTCACATTGTGCCGCATACGGCCAGCCAATCTCGGTGGCCCGCCTTTTTTCGGTCTATGGCGAAGGGTTGCGCAAGCAACTGTTATGGGATCTCTGCGGCAGGCTCGCGGCGGGCGAAACCGACATTGTGCTTGGCGGCATGGGTACGGAAATGAGGGATTGGCACCATGTCTCGGACGTTGTGCGGTTGATCCATCGCATTTTGCCTGCCGGCGAACCGCGCTTCGCCATCTACAATGGCGGTGCGGGCGCTGCTGCATCCGTCAGCACGATTTCCAGCATGGTTCTGACGGCTTGGGGAGGCAACCATCGCCTCTCGTTTTCTGGGCAGTCCCGGCGCGGCGATCCCGTCAATCTGATCTCGGATCCGTCCGGCGTTCCGGACGGGCTCCAGTTACAGGTGCCGCTCAGCAGGGGCATTGCCGGCTATGTCGATTGGTATCGCGCTGAAATTCTCGCCGAGCGGATCGGCCGTCTGCGCCGCGCCGCCCCTTGATTACCGTCGGCTTCACCCTCATCGGCCGCGGATCCTGGTCAGGCGGCGAGTCCTATCTGCGCAACATGTTGAGCGTCATTGCCTCCGAGCTGCGTGGCAAGGTGCAGGCGAAACTGTTTCTCACACCTGAGCAGCATTCAAGCATTGGCGCGTCCTTCGATCACATGTTGGCTACGCCCGCTATCGTCGATGGGCGGGTGATAGGCGCCGGGCTCGGCAAGCGAGGGCTGATCGCCCTTGCTGGCGGAACTGATCGTGCTTTCGCAGACCTTGTCGCTGCGCAGGGTATTGATGTTGTCTTCGAAGTCGCTCAGTGGTTCGGGAGCCGGTTTCCTGTGCCGGTCGTTTCCTGGATTCCGGATTTCCAGCACCGTCGCCTGCCACACCTTTTTCCACGTAGCGCCTGGTGGCGCCGGGATCTCGGTTATCGCCTGCAGACATCAGGAAACCGCATCATAATGCTCTCCAGCGGGGACGCGCTCGCGGACTGCGAAACATTCTATCCGGCCTCGCGCAATAAGACCGCCGTCGTGCGTTTTGCTATCGATCTCGATCCCGGCGCCATTCTGGCGCGCGCCGACGAGGCGCGCCAGGCGCATGGGCTGCCCGAGCGTTTCTTCTTTCTCCCCAATCAGTTCTGGGTCCACAAGAACCACAGGCTGGTCATAGAGGCATTGAGCCATATAAATCAGATCGGAGCGTTGGCCTCCTTGCCGCCGGTAATCCTCTCCGGTCGCACCACGGACCCGCGCGATCCGACATTTTTCAAGCGTCTGATGGACCTTGCCGAAACTGATGGACTTGGAAGCCATTTTCGACACCTCGGATTGATTCCCTACGACGATGTCGTCGCCCTGATCGGTGCAGCGGACTATCTCCTGAATCCTTCGCACTTCGAGGGGTGGTCAACCACGGTCGAGGAAGCGAAGTCGCTGGGCACGCCGATGCTGCTGTCCGACATTCCGCTGCATCGCGAGCAGGCACCGGAATCGCTCTTCTTCGCACCTGACAGTCCGCAAGCGTTGGCGCAGTGTCTCCTCGAAGCCGGGCAGCGCCCACGCCTCGCCCGCGACAGTGTCGCCGTGCTGCAAAGTCGCCAACAGATACGCCGCCGAGACTACGCGGCAGCGCTCCTTGCTTTGTTTGAAAATGTCAGAGGTGTCACCCAATGACCGAACGGATCGTCAGTTTTGTCATGAGCGGCGGCGTTGGCTCCCGGCTGTGGCCGCTGTCGCGTGAGGACAATCCCAAGCAGTTCCATGATTTTTCGGGCGATGGCTCGATGCTGGCCAAGACGCTGCGCCGGATTACGGCGCGGCCGGATGGCGAAACGCCGGTTTTCCTGATCGCTTCGGAACGGCACGCCGACCGCGTCCACGCCGATCTCGCCGGCCTCGACCTTTCCGGCGGCGGCCCTTTATTCGAGCCGACCGGCCGCAACACCGCTGCCGCCGTTGCCTTGGCGACCCTGCGCACCCTGTCCGAATATGGCGACAGCCTGATGCTGGTGGTGCCGTCCGATCATGAGATCGCGACCGCGCAGCAATTTTGGCAGAGCGTGGAAAGGGGTACTGCGGCGGCGCGTGCTGGCCGGCTGGTGGTGTTCGGCATCAAGCCTAGCCAGCCGGAGACCGGCTACGGCTATATTGAGGTCGCCGGCGAGAAGGATGGCATCTGCGATGTCTCGCGTTTCGTCGAAAAACCGGACCTCGCGACCGCGCAGAATTACCTGGCGGCGGGCAATTTCT
The DNA here is from genome assembly GCF_040319125.1 of Mesorhizobium sp. M0938. Classification (NCBI taxonomy): domain Bacteria; kingdom Pseudomonadati; phylum Pseudomonadota; class Alphaproteobacteria; order Hyphomicrobiales; family Phyllobacteriaceae; genus Mesorhizobium; species Mesorhizobium sp. M0938. The sequence goes on from NZ_JAMYNS010000017.1 coordinate 27,686, forward strand.
ACTGGAACACCGGCATCTTCCTGTTTCGCGCCGGCGCCATGCGCGACGCCTTCATGGCTTTCGAGCCCGAGATATGGAACGCCGTTGAAATTGCCTACCAGGCCGCGACATCGGATCTTTCCGGCCTCTATATGCCTCTCGAGCTTTACGCCGCCATTCCCTCGACGTCGATCGACTATGCGATCATGGAGCGCGCCAGCGGGATCGCCATGGTGCCGGCCGGGTTCCGCTGGAACGATCTCGGTTCCTGGCAGTCGCTGCTCGATGTCGGTCCCTCCGACAGTGACGGCAATGTCATCGTCGGCGATGTCGTCGCCATTGACTGCGAGAACTCCTATATCCGCAGCGACAGCCGCTTGCTCTCGGCCATCGGTCTGAAGGACGTTGCCATCGTCTCGACCGCCGACGCTACTTTCGTTGCCCCGGTCAGCCGCAGCCAGAATGTCAAGAAGATCGTCGAGCAGCTCGAAAAGAGCGGCCGTCTGGAGACCAGGTTTACGCCTGCCGACGATCGCGTGATCGAAAGCGGCGCCTGGCGGCGTCGCGTTCACCACTGGCTGTTTGAAGAGACGGTGCCGCTGTGGTCCACGGTCGGCGTCGATGAGCGCCATGGCGGTTTCCACGAGGCGCTCGGCTTTGACGCCACACCGCTGATGAAGCCCAAGCGCATGCGCACCATGGCCAGGCAAGTCTACGCTTTCGCTGTTGCCAAAGCGCGCGGCTGGGACGGGCCTGCCGACCGGTTGATCAGCCACGGTATCGGATTCATGAACAGGAACGGCCGCACCGACAAGGGCGGCTGGGTGCGCACGCTCAATGTCGATGGCACAGTCGCCGATGCCGCCGAGGATGCCTATGATCATTCCTGCGTGCTCCTGGCGCTGGCGCATGCTCACATGGTTGGCAATGCTGATGCATTGCGGCTTGGCCAGGAAACGTTTTCGTTTCTCGACGCGCATCTCGAGGATCACCGCATGACCGGTTTTCTCGAAACGTCGAGCGGCGAGGGCGAACGCCGCTCCAACCCACACATGCACCTGCTCGAAGCCTTCCTGGCTTGGCATCAGGCAACCGGCGAGCTTACCTATCTTCGCCGCGCCGCGCGCATCGTCGATCTGTTTCGCAGCCATTTCTTCGATCGGGAAAGCTGGACGCTGGGCGAATATTTCGACGCCGAGTGGAGGCCGACGGAGGGCGAGAAAGGCGCATGGACGGAACCTGGCCACCATTTCGAATGGGCCTCGCTGCTGGTCGACTTTGCAGGACGGACAGGCCAGAGCGAACTGACCGGATTCGCCAGAAAGCTCTATGCCTCGGCCATCGCCAACGGCCTCAATCGCGCCACCGGCCTCGCCTATGGCGCCGTCTCGCGGCAAGGCCTGCCGCTCGACCTTGTCTCGCGCAGTTGGCCGCAGGCAGAAGCAATCAAGGCGGCGATTGCGCTGGACGGTTCAGGCGGCCCCGATCTCAAGCCCGAGATCGAAGCGCGTGTCGGTCGCCTGTTCCGTTGGCACATCAATCCGGCGCCGCTCGGCCTGTGGATAGACCGGATCGACGAGCGTGGCCGCTCGCTGGCGACCGATGTGCCTGCAAGCATCTTCTATCATCTGGTCTGTGCGCTGACGCAATATCTCGACAGCACCGGAGGCGAATCCGGATAAACTGATCGACGCGATCGAAAGTTTCTTCGACTGAAATGGATTTCGGTGTTTTTGACCCGTGGCCAGTCATCGAGCCGTTTGGGCGATGGCGCGGTCGTTGCCGCCAGAAGTGATGGAGACGCAAGCTTGGCCGTGACGGGAGTGAGAAATTGTCTTTCAAGCAAATAAGCGTGCTGGCACTCGTCGCCTTGGTATTTGCGATTGGCTTCTTTGCCATCATCGTGAAGAAGGGGACGCCTGTTCGTCCGCAAACCCCAAAGCCACAGGCGGTGCTTGAGCCGTTCGATGGCAAGCTTTCCATCCAGGCAATCGATGATCTTCGCGTTGCCGGCCGCAAGATTGTGTTGTGCGGCGTGGCGTTTACCAAGCCGCGATCCATGCTTGCCATGGTAACGGAGGTGGCGCGCCGAGACTATCAAGGACTCGCTTTGACCTGCAAGCCGATCGGCAAGGGGACGCCTTGCGACGGCAATGTCGCCTCCAAGTTTGGTGACGCTATCGTCGTGCAATGCCTCACGTCCGATGGCACGGATCTGGCCGCGAAACTTGCCGAGACGGGCATCCTGTGCGGACAGCCTGTGCAAGCGGGTTCGACCTACAAATCTTGCCTGTCCGGCTCGTAACGCATGACATCGCCAACGGCGCTTACGTCGTCGTTCCACGACTTACGACTGTCATAAATCGTAAAGGCAGGGCGTGCGACAAGGACGTCGAACACAGTCGACCATAACGCCAAATCGGGTGTGTCCAATGAAACACAGCGGAAACCAAAAACTCATTTCGCATATGCGAAACAAGTTGGAATTAAAGCAAAAAGCTGTTACGCGCTGTCGGGTATCTTGGTGCTTGGACGGGGCTGAGATACGGCGGGACAAAAAGGATCGAAACGAATGAACCTTATAGTTAAAAGTGCGTTGACCGGATTTATCGCCTCGATCGGTTTAAGCCCAGTTTCGTCCTTCGCTCAGGACACGTCGTGCACCTGCACGACCGCCTATCAGGGGGCGGCGAATTCGATTGGTTCCATCGGCCGCGCCAATGGCGATGTAATGGTTTCGCAGGCTGCTGGTTATGGCCCTGCAAAGGCGGGGAATGTTCTGGATTTCGGTAGCCGGATAGTGGTCGGTGCTAAAGGATCGGCTTCCGTCAATGTTGGTGGCTGCAACCTGGATGTGCCGGCGAATTCCAGCCTCGACATTTCTCGTGTCGAGAACAATATCTGCCTGAAAGTTGTGGGCTCCGAACAGACGGCTGCCGCCGTTAGCTCTGAACACACCGGCCAGATCGCCCCGGGCGGCGTCCAGTCGAATACTCCGCTATTCCTTTTTGGTGGTATGGCTATTGCTGGCGGTGTTCTGGCCGCAACGCAGGATGACAACAACGGCGTTAGCCGTTAGGCAATATGGCAAAAACGTAGCAGAGGCATGTGACTGCCTCTGCTGTTATTGTATCGCTGGTGCCCTCATGCTTTGGTGCGCCGGCTGGAGCCGGGGTATTGATGAAACTCATCAACCATACCGCTCTATTGGCTGAGTTGGAGCTGGGTGCGGTTCGTCTTGGGCGAACTCGCCTCGACCGACTGGGTGGTGACAGGTGGCGCCCCAATGCTGATCTCTAGCTTGCGCGATGACGACAACGCTGTCAGCGAATAGCTTGGATCTGGCGTCTATCGCATTGTATGAACTTGATGAATGCGTCATTCGCTATCGTGCGGGTGGCGCATTTGCCTGTTATCTGGAAGAAGTCGTCAAGTTGCTTCAGTGCGGCCATAAGCGCCAATGATCGACCTGCATTCCCACATCTTGCCCTGTCTTGATGACGGTTCGCCCAGTCTTGCTGAATCGCTGGAAATGGCGCGGCTGGCGGTGGCCGATGGAACGACCCATATGGCGTGTACGCCGCATGTCGTTCGAGGCATGTACGAAAACGGAACGGCAAATATTGCCCGAGCAGTTCAAGAGTTGGAGCGTGAGCTGCGCCGTGCCGCAATACCGCTCGCTCTTTATGTCGGTGCCGATGTTCACGTGGCACCCGACCTTCCGGAACGATTGGCGCTCGGAGATGTACCGACTTTAAACAGGTCCCGCTATTTTCTATTCGAGCCGCCGCATCACGTTTTACCACCAAGGCTGGAAGATCTTGCCCTACGTCTCGTAAGCGCCGGGTTCATTCCGATTCTTACCCATCCTGAGCGGCTGACATGGATCAAGGCAAATTACGACGTTATCGAGAGGTTGAATGCAGCGGGCTGCCTTATTCAGCTTACGGCAGACTCGATTGTTGGTGCTTTTGGCCGCACGGCGCTTTACTATTCGGAAAAGCTGATTGACGAAGGCAGGGTAGATATTATCGCATCGGACGCCCATGGTGCCACCCGCCGGCGCCCTGGGCTTTCGCAGGCAGTCGCCATTGCCGCGAAGCGATGTGGGGAAGATGAGGCCCGCAATATGGTGTTAAAACGTCCAGGCGAAGTATTGGCCAACCGGCATATCGAGCCGGTCGGAAAGGCGCATGCGAGAAAACCGGCAGGTCCCGGCAATGTCGGTCGCTTTGCGGGATTGGGTCGCTTGCTGAAGGGTGGGACGGCGTGATGGGCGGGTTTCATTTCGCAAGAGGTTGTATGGGAACGATATGTGTCGTGCTCACTTCGCTCGCGATGTCTGCCTGTACGAGCACCTCGTCAACGACATCGTCTTCGCCCACGTCGGTCGATGCGCTGCAATTGACCTCAACGTCTGCGCCGCTTTCGGGCGGCGGCGCCTTGCAGGTGGTGAAGGAGTTGCCTGCGCCGCATACCCAGAACGGCAACGAGCAGCCTTTGTCCGCGAACGATGTGCTCGAGGTGAATGTGTTCCAGGTCGACAATCTGAACAGAACCGTTCAAGTCGACGCCGGCGGACAAATTTCGCTTCCGCTTATCGGGACTGTCGTTGCGGCAGGAAAGACTGTCCGTCAGTTAGAGCAGGAAATCGAGACGGCCTACGGCGCCAACTATCTGCAGTCGCCCGACGTGTCGGTCTATGTCAAGGAATCGGTCGGACAGCGCATTACCGTCGATGGAGAAGTCACTAGGGCCGGTATTTTTCCGGTGTCGAGCAATTCTTCCCTCATCGACGCGATCGCCCTTGCTGGCGGGTTCAATGCCATTGGCGATGCGGGAAAAGTCTTCGTCTATCGCAATGTCGGTCAAAATACTTTGGTCGCGAATTACAACGTGGAGCAGATTCGTGCCGGCAAGAGCCGCAATCCACGCATCTATGGTGGCGACAAGATCGTCGTCTTCGCCTCGAAATCGAAAATTGCTATGAACAACCTCAAGGACGCCCTCGGCGTCGCCTCGAGTGCAGCCAGAATAGCGGTGGTCCCGGGACTATAATCATTGCCCGTCAGGATTCAGGATACAGCCAAACCTAGGATTGCTTCGCACCATGCTCGATCGTAACAGACAGCATCAAATTGCCGGGCCAGGGCATGGCCAAGCCTTGTCCGCGGACCTGTACTATGACGGTGCGCAAAACTATGGCTCATACGGTCGCGATTACTCGGAGCAGGACGAGGGTTTCAATCCACTCAAGCTGCTTTTTTACGTTATCCAGTATCGATGGCTGATCGTCATGATGGCGGCTGGCGGGCTTGTTGCTGGCGTCATTGTTACCATGATGCAGACGCCAAAATATCGGGCAACAACGCAATTGGAAGTGCTGGTTCCTTCGGCCAAGGTCTTCCAGGACATTGAAGTGGTCTCTGAAACCAGCGACATGCGGGCCTTTCAAACGGCCCGAGAAAAGCTGAAAAGCCGAGCTTTGGCGCAGCGCGTGGTGTTCCAACTAGGGCTCAGCGAAAAGCCGGATTTCCTGTTTCCGACGCCGAATTTCTCGCCCAGCAATATTTTCTATCGTGCGTTCGGAATTTCCAAATCGCCCTCCATAGAAGAGAAGACCCCAGAGGAGCGTGAGAAAATTGCAATCGGGCGCATTCTGGATGACCTCACGGTCACTCTGGTCACCAATACAAGCCTGCTGTCGATTACGTTTGCCGACCAGAATCCGAAATATGCAAGTGATATAGCCAATCAGGTCGCACAGAGTTTTATCGATCAGCGTCTCGATCAGACCAGCGAAACCTCAGACCTGGCACGGCAATTCATCCAGGAACAGGTTCTGCAGGTAAAGCAAAAGCTTCAAAAGTCCGAGGAGGAGCTCGTCGCTTATGCAAAGGATGCAGGCATCACCGTAACCGGTGACGAAAAATCGCTGATCGGATCGAATATCGAGGCTCTGAACACCGCGCTCGCGACAGCAATACAGGAGCGTCTCGATGCCGGACGGATGGTGGACCAGATAGACAAAGGTCGCGGGTCGAGCCTCAGCCCGGTCTTGGAGAGCGAAGGCCTGCAGAAGATCACCGACAAGCTGGCGGATTTGACCAGCCAGTATCAGCAGAAATTGGGCATATTGAAGCCGGGCTTTCCAGAGATGCAGCAGCTTCGGGCTCAGATCAACGAATTGCAACGACTTTATAACAATGGCGTTTTGACTATAACAGACTCGCTTCGACAGAAATACCAAGAGGCTCAGAACAAGGAGGCCGACCTCAAGTCAAAGCTTTCTGAGATGGAGCAGCAGCAGGTTATCTTCAACGATAAGAATATCAAATACACAATCTTGAAACGAGAAGTTGATTCGAATCGATCCCAATATGACAATCTTATCGCTAAGTTGAATGAAGTTGGCGTGAGCTCAGAACTTAAGACGCAGAGCGCCGCGACCGTCGATTTTGCGACGCTGCCCAATCAACCTTATTCTCCACGCCTAAGCATAAACCTCGCCATTGCTCTGGCATTTTTCATGGCTCTGAGCGCATCCATTATCTATATCATCGAGTTGTTGAACAACACCTTCACCAATCCTGAGCAGGTCGAAAAGGAATTGGGACTGGCGATGCTCGGCATCCTGCCGCATGTCGATGACCGGGAACTGATAGCCAGCATCGCTGATCAGAAATCAGGACTGTCGGAAGCTTACCGTTCGCTTCGAACATCGTTGCAGTTCTCCGGCGCCGAAGGCGCGCCGAGATCGCTGCTGGTCACGAGTTCGGAGCCGTCGGAGGGCAAGTCGACCACCTCGTTCAAGCTCGGACAGGATTTTGCAGCGCTTGGTGCAAGAGTTCTCATTGTCGATGGCGATCTTCGAAAGCCGAATCTCCATCGGCTGTTTGGTCTCGACAACACAATCGGGCTAAGCAATCTCCTGACAAACACCGTCCGCAAGGAGGATCTGGCAAGCATTTTCAGGGCAACGAAATACCCTAATGTGACAGTCCTGACCTCTGGAACGATCCCGCCGAACCCTGCTGACCTGCTCTCTTCGCCGAAGATGGCGTTGATCATCACCAATCTCGGCAAGCGCTTCGATCTTGTCATAATCGATGCCCCGCCGATCGTCGGCCTTTCAGATGCGCCTATCCTTAGCCGGCTTGCCGAGGGCACATTGATGGTCATCTCTACCAATCAGGTAACACGCAAGTCGGCGAAGACAGCGTTGAAGCGCCTGCGAGCTGCCGGCGCGAACGTGGTCGGGGCCGCGATGTCGAAGTTTGCAGTGAACAAGTTCGATTACAACTACGCCTACAAATATATGAACTACCAGTATTACGACTACGGTACGAGTACCCCGAAAATTGAGGGCAAAGTCGATGACGGAGCAGACCAGCCCGCTTATGCAAAATCTCCGGCGTTCAGGCGTTTGGTTCGCCGCATCCGTTCTGGTGTTGGTGGCTTCATCGATCGGGCTAAGTCGATTTCTTGAAACCGAAACGCCAACCGCTTCCCTCGCGCTGGACCCGTTGAACGTCAATGCCTTGATAGGCGAACTTACCAACGAGCTGAACGATACAAGCAATGCTCCCGATCTCGACGCATTGCTTGCCAAGGCCGAACGCGCGCTTCGCTTTGATCTTGCGGATGCGCGTCTCTATAGCCTAATCGGCGAGATCAAATATCGGCAAGGCGAAAAAGACCAAGCCTATGAGCTTTTTGATCAGGCTCGAACACTGTCCAAAACCGAAATCCACGCGCTTCAGAGGTCCATTGGACGCTCTATTGAAACAGGCGATCTGCCGAAAGCTGTCGGCGGGATCGATATTTTGCTGCGGCGATGGCCAGATCAATTTCCGGCGATCGCCGAGGGTCTGCCGACAATCCTCTCGGACCCTGCTGGTTACCAGGCTGTGCTCGCAGCCATCAGGGCCGCGGCGCCTTGGAGAGCCAGTCTGCTCGTCGCCCTCAGCAACACGCCCGAAGGGGTCGATTCCGCGAATCGGCTACTGCTCGATTTGATCGGTTCAAGCGCGCCGCCGAAATCGGGCGAGTTGTCCACTGTGATCAACGGCTATATTCGTCAGAAGAAATATGAACAAGCGTATCGATTATTTCTTTTCAGCCTGTCCGATGAAGAACGGAAGTTGGGCGGCTACGTTTTCAACGGCACGTTCCAGCCGGTGTCCAGCAAAAAGCCCTTCGATTGGCAAATCCGTGATCAGTCGGGCATGGAAGTTACGTTTGCAAAGTCCCAGGATGCAGTCGAAGGCGAGGGCGGGGCGACGGTCCGCTTTCTGAATACGCCGGTCAAGAACTCTGCTCTCCAGCAATATATTGAGCTCCCTCCTGGCGCTTACAAGATTTCTTTAATTGCGTCCGCAAGAAACCTGAAGCTTCCAAAGGAGCTATTCTGGTCGCTCAGGTGTCCAGCCGGTGAAATTGCGCGGTTCAACATTCCGGAAGGCACGTTCAATCGTCAGAATCTGAACCAGGATTTTTCGATTGGTTTGGACACATGCCCTATGCAATTGTTGAGGCTGGAGACTGCCGCCATCGCTGAGAGCTGGCGATTTCGATATGTCGGTACGTTGGTAATGCACAAATTGATCATCGAGAGACTTCCATCTTGAGCGACCGGCCATCGGAATGGGATAAATATCTCCTCGGGTCGGTGTTGGTCATATCTCTGGTGGTCGGCGGAGGGACTGCAAGCGGCCTCTATACGGATACGCTGATTGAGATCGCCGCGATTGTCTCGGCGGCGGCTGTCTTTTCACAAAACTCCGGCCAGAGAATTCCGCATTCTGTTCTTTGGCTGCTTGTCTTCGCTGTGGCGTTGGTGATTTTGCAAATTGTCCCGCTGCCGGCGGCGCTGTTTAACGGATTGCGACCGGAACTGTTGCTGGCGGATTCCGGGCTGGTTGGGGAAACGCGATTTCGTTTTGTCAGCGTCGGGGTTGGACGGACGATCGAGTGTCTGTTGTATTTGGTCGCATCCGCGGCGTTTTTCTTGGCGGTGCTGCGTTTGCGTACCGAGCAGGTCCGGGGGCTTCTGCCGTTCTTTTTTATGGGTGTCATATGCAACGGCTTGGCGGGAGCGATTCAATATTCGCTCTCTGACAATATCGCCATAGAGGGATTGTTGCCTTTTACGATCAACGCCGGGCTCTTTGCCAACCGGAATCATTTTGCGGCTTTGCTTTTTGTTTCTATTCCCTTCGTTGTCTACCACGGCCTGTTCCGCGGATATCTTTTGTCGGGATCGCTCGGACTGGTCACGCTCTTGCTGCTTCTTTTGGCCGCTGGTTCGCGCGCCGGTGTCCTGATTGGGTTGGCGATAACAGTACTGTCCATTGTCTTTCTTTCAGCGCGCTCCAAGGTTAGCAGATGGGGCATACTGCTTACTTTCATAGGACTTTCAGCCTATACGATAGGCGCATGGACGAAGATCGATGCTGACGCGATTGATCCAGCCTTCGGGCGAGGAGAGTTTGCTCGCACCACCATTGAGGGAATCAAGGAGAACTGGGCAACCGGCATTGGGTTTGGAAATTTTCAAAAGGCCTATCAGATATACGAAAAGGAAGAGATGATTTTTAGTCAATACGTAAATCATGCCCACAATGATTATCTTGAAATAGCTTTCGAGGGCGGGATTCCTGCTGTTTTGTTGATGGTGATTTATTTTATGATGATTTTTACAGCGTTTGTTAAAATTACGCGCGATCCTCTTCAAAAGGCGGCGTCTCTTTCAGTAGTTTTTATTCTGATCCATTCACTGGTTGATTATCCGCTGCGGACCGAAGCGCTTGCAATGACGTTTGCCTTTATGAACGCCATTATCTTCCACAAAGGATTTGCAGACCGTTTGGCCAAGAAGAACGAATTGATCGAGATCGACCACAACGGCGATAAGCTGTTTGTTCCCATCGGGAGTTCGTCCTAGTTCTGGCCAAGATTGACAAGCCGCCGCACGAAACATAAGCACGAGAAAATTGCGCCGGCTGGGAGCGACGACATTTTTAGGAGAGCTTGTTGAAGGGCATTATCCTGGCTGGGGGCAGCGGAACCCGGCTCTATCCTCTGACACTGGCGGTCTCCAAGCAGATCCTGCCAATATACGACAAGCCGATGATCTATTATCCGCTGAGCGTCCTGATGCTAGCGGGAATTCGCGAGATTCTGGTCATCTCAACCCCGCGCGACCTGCCGGTTTTTCAGGATTTGCTCGGCGACGGCTCGGCATTCGGGCTCGACCTGTCTTATGCGGTGCAACCGCATCCCAACGGTCTCGCGGAGGCTTTCATCATCGGCCGCGACTTCATTGGCAATGACAGCGTGTCGATGATCCTGGGTGATAACATCTATTTCGGCGAAGGGCTGTCGCAGCTCTGTCGCACGGCAGCTTCGCGCAAAAGCGGTGCATCGGTGTTCGCCTACCATGTCGAGGATCCGCAGCGCTATGGCGTGGTATCCTTCGACAAGGTCAGTGGCACTGCTTTGACGATCGAGGAGAAGCCGCAAGTGCCGAAGTCGAATTGGGCCATCACCGGTCTCTATTTCTACGACAATGATGTCGTAAACATCGCCCCGACAATCCAACCCTCGGAGCGAGGCGAGCTCGAGATCACTGCGGTCAACAACGTCTATCTCGAACGCGGGCAGTTGCAGGTTCATCAGCTGGGCCGCGGCTACGCCTGGCTCGACACCGGCACCCACGATAGCCTGCATGAAGCCTCGTCCTTCGTGCGCACGATCGAGCACCGTCAAGGCATCAAGGTTGCCTGTCCGGAGGAAATAGCATTCGAGCAGGGCTGGCTGACGGCGGACAAGGTTCTGCAGCGCGCCACCCGCTTGGGAAAAAATGAATATGCCGCCTATTTGCGCAAGCGCGTCATCGAGTTGACGGAGAACTAGGTGTTGGAGATCAGGCCGCTCGGCCTCGACGGCGTGCTGGAAATCGTCCCGAAGCGATTTGGTGACGCGCGCGGCTTTTTTATAGAAACCTACAACGCCGAGCGGTTTTCAGACGCCGGTATCGACTTGCGTTTCGTGCAGGACAACCATTCGTATTCCGCTGCCGCGGGTGTGTTGAGGGGGCTTCACTATCAACTTTCCCCACGCGCGCAGGACAAGCTGCTGCGCGTGGTCCGAGGTAGGATTTTTGACGTGGCGGTCGATATTCGCCGCGGCTCGAAAACATTCGGAAACTACGTCGCCCTTGAGATCTCCGCCGAAAAGGGCAATCAAATTTTGGTACCGAAGGGCTTTGCACACGGTTTCGTCACGCTCGTGCCCGACACTGAGGTGCTGTATAAGGTCACCGACACTTATTCGCCAGAGCATGACCGATCGATCCGTTTCGACGATCCCGACATTGGCATCGAATGGCCATCTACGGCTGGCGGGTTCCAGCTTTCGGACAAAGACCTCAAGGCGACAATGCTCGCCGCCGCAGAAGTGTTTGCGTGAGGGGTACTATCATAAGGGGAGCAGCATGAATTTTCTGGTGACTGGAGGTGCCGGCTTCATTGGCTCGGCGGTGTGCCGGCATTTGTGCAGCAATCCGGCCTATCGGGTGACCAACCTCGACAAGCTCACCTATGCAGGGAACCTTGCCTCGTTGCGCCCCATCGAGAATGCCCACAATTACAGATTTGAGCACGCCGATATCTGTGACGATAGGGCGATTCTGGAGGTGTTGCATCGCGACGAAATCGACATTGTCATGCATCTTGCCGCCGAAAGCCACGTCGACCGGTCTATCGACGGGCCGGGGGCATTCATCGAGACCAACATAGTCGGAACCTACCGAATGCTCAATTCAGCGCTCGAATATTGGCGCAGACTTCCCGACGAGAAAAAAGGCCGGTTTCGTTTTCATCATGTTTCGACCGATGAGGTGTTCGGCGATCTGCCCTTCGACAGCGGTGTCTTCACCGAACAGACGCCCTATGCGCCGTCTTCGCCCTATTCGGCGTCGAAGGCGGCATCCGACCATTTGGTGCGCGCATGGCACGACACTTACGGACTGCCGGTCGTCCTGTCGAACTGTTCGAACAATTACGGTCCCTTCCATTTTCCCGAGAAGCTGATCCCGCTCGTCATTTTGAACGCGCTCGACGAAAAACCGTTGCCGGTCTACGGCGCCGGCGCCAATGTGCGTGACTGGCTTTTCGTCGAGGACCATGCACGCGCGTTGGCCATGGTCGCGACCCAGGGCGCGGTCGGCGAGAGCTACAATGTCGGCGGCGGCTCGGAACGCACCAATTTGGCTGTGGTCGAGGCGATCTGCGACATCCTCGACAATAGGCGGCCACGTCCCGCCGGCCGGCGCTATCGCGATCTCATAATCTTCGTCGCCGACCGCCCGGGCCATGACCGGCGCTATGCAATCGACGCTTCGAAGATCGAGCGCGATCTCGGCTGGACACCGCGCGAGACATTCGACAGCGGCATCGCAAGGACGGTCGACTGGTATCTTCAAAACGAGTGGTGGTGGGGTCCGATCCGTCGCGAGCGCTACGCCGGCGAGCGCCTGGGCGAAGCACGCAAGGGCGCCGCGTGAGGCTTGTCGTCACCGGACGCGAGGGCCAGGTCGTCAGCAGCCTCGTGGAGCGCGCGCAGACCCACCCAAACCTCGATGTCGTCGCGCTCGGCAGGCCTGAGTTCGACCTGACGAGGCCGGAGTCGATCGCAACGGCGCTCACTGCGGCTCGGCCCGATCTGGTCGTTTCCGCCGCCGCTTACACCGCCGTCGATCAGGCCGAGGACGAGCCGGATGTTGCCTTCGCCGTCAACGGCACTGGCGCGGGTCATGTCGCCGCGGCCGCAGCACAGATCGGTGCACCGGTGATCCATCTGTCGACCGATTATGTGTTCGACGGGAGCGGTGAGGGGGCTTATGCGGAAGAGGACGAGCCCGCTCCGCGCAGCGTCTACGGTGCCTCGAAACTCGCTGGCGAGCGCGCGGTCGCCATGGCCAATCCGCGCCACCTCATCCTGCGTACCGCATGGGTCTACAGCCCGTTTGGCAAGAATTTCGTCAAGACCATGCTGAGGCTGGCGGAGGACCGCGACGAGATCGCGGTGGTGGCCGACCAGTGGGGAAATCCCACCTCTGCGCTTGATATCGCCAACGCGATCCTGCAGGTCGCGGCGGCACTGCATGGCGACAAGAACTTTGACGCTTTCGGTGTCTATCATTTGGCAGGAACCGGCGAGACCAGCTGGAGCGGCTTTGCCCGCCATGTCCTAAGCACGAGCCGAGCGCTTGGTGGCCCCTATGCTGCGGTGAAGGATCTAGCCAGCAGTGCTTATCCGACCAAGGCACGGCGCCCGGCCAACTCACGTCTGTCGACGGCAAAATTTGCGTCCGTATTTGGGTGGGCAGCGCCCGATTGGCAGCAATCCACAAAGCTGGTCGTGCGCCGCATTTTGGAAGGCGGCAACGGCCTTATATCCACTCCAATTTTTGCCGCTTAGACCGGCTTGGCCGGTTTGCGCATCGCCGAATAGGTGAGCAGCGTCGAGGCGAGATAGAGCAACAGGAAGACGACGTTGAGCGACAGCACCAGATTGGGCGTGTCTAGGATGGTGGTCAGCGCATAGGTCAGCAGGACCGCTTTCAGCCCGGCAAGCAGGGCCAGGTTGATCGCCCGCACCAGCGTCTGGCCGCGCGCGAACAGAAGCTCGGCCTGGTATTCAACCAGATTGCGCAGGCCCGGCACGCAGATTGCCAGCGATACCAGAGGGGCGGCCTCGGCAACATTCTTGCCCAGTGCGTTAGGGAAGAAATGCAGCACGATGCCGAGCACCGCCAGCGCCAGCGTCGAGACCAGGAACACGCCGCCTTCGATGCCGCTCTTGACCGAAAGGCGCGACAGCAGCTCCGGCGCGCGCATCATGCGCTGCACCAGCATCATCGAGAAGGTGCGGATCGGGATCCCAGTCAGGTCGACCAGCCGCATGATGATCGCATAGATGCCGGCGAGGTGCGGCCCGCCGATCGCCAGCACCAGCAGTTTGTCGAATTCCATCTGCAGGTAGAACAGCACCTCCGCGCCGGCCACGTAGATGGAATCGGCGAGCCGCCTGAGATAGAGTTCCAGCCGCAGCCGCAGCCTCTGGCGCGGATAGAAAAATCCAAAGGCGATGAGCAGCGAGGCGGCGTTGGCGCCGATATAATACCACGACCAGACCCCTACGGTCGGCTGCGCCGCGAACATGAACAGCACGGCGCCGAGCGCCCGCAAGGCCGTCGCCAGGATCGTCAGCAGGGCGGCGCGGCCGAATTTGCCGAGACCGTTGTTGACGATCAGTGCGACCTCGACCGGCCGCCACAACAGCGCCTCGGCAAAGACGACCGCCGCAAAGACCGATAGTGGCACGGTGCTGGCAAAGAAGGCCAGGTAGACGCCGTAGGAGGCGGCAACCAGCAACGGCAGCGATATCACGCCGAGCAGCAGGAAACCGGCGGTGAAGGTGCCGATCAGATTGGGGCGGATGGTGGCGGTTCGGTAAAGCGCCGAGATGAAGCCGAGGGCCAGGATGCGCGACAGCATCACGCCGGCTGCCGAGGCGGTGGCGAACATGCCGAACTCAGCGATGGACAGCGTGTTGGCCAGCGCGATGAAATAAGTGAGTGAAAACACCAGCCGCCCGCCCGCGCCGCTGATCGCTGAGAGATAGTCGCGAACCAGGCTCCGTCGTTCGGCCACGAAAGCGCCGATCCGGGCGAGGGGCCGCCTTTGCGGGATGTTGCCAGCCTGGGTCATGTGTCGGAGACAGCATAGGTTGGAAAGTTTAACGCGCCGTTCTGGAACGCTTTTGCTGCTTTCAAGAAGGACACAGCCGACGAGGGAAACCTCGCCTTCAAGGCAGAGAAATTAACCTTTTGTTTCCTATGCTTGTTTAGCGTGGCTTAACGAATGGCTGACCGCGCGTCCAAGCCGCCAAGGGCAAGCTCCACGACAATGGTCGACAGGCAAAACCGTGAAGATTGGAAGCGCGAGCGGTCCTTGCTGGCGCTTGGCCAGGCGATGCGCGGCGAAGAAGAAGACGCTGAACCATCACTGGTTTCGATCGGGGATCGGGCGAACCCGTCATGGCGCGAGGATGCCGCCACGCGCCATCGTCTCGCGCGCTCACGCCGTGAGGCGCGAGAAGATCCGGCAATCGCGGCGGCTCCGGAACGCTCACCAGCCCCAGGGTTCTCCGCAAACGATGAAATAAACCAGCCTCGAGCCAATTATCCATCCGCGTCGGCCGCCCGCACACCACCAGAGATGGACGAGGCCGTTGAAGCGAACTATGCGGACGTCGGGTCGCAGGAGGAGCCAGTCGCCGCCGGCATTTCCGAGGACTACCGTTTCGATGCCGATCCTCGACATCAGGCGTCCGAGCCTCGGCGCGCCGGGTTCGATCCTCCATACGCCAGCGACGAACCTCGACATGCCGCATTCGAACCTCGATATTCCGAATTCGAGCCTCGATACTCCACGTTCGAGTCCCGATATGCCGCTGACGAGCAGCGGTCTTCCCGCGAGAATGACAGTGGACAGGACTGGAAGCCGTTGATCGACCCTATGCAGGTCGTCCGCGGCATTGCCCGCTCGAAGCTGCTGATCGTCGCCATGACGATACTGGGCACCGGACTTGGTGTCGCGATCGCGCTTTCGATGCCGAAGAAATACGAAGCCACGGCAGAACTGATCGTAGACCCGCGCGATCTGAAGCTCACCGACCGCGATCTCACCCAATCGGCGGTCGCTTCCGATGCCACGCTGGCCATCGTCGAAAACCAGGTTCGCGTGCTCACCTCCGGCACGGTTCTCAACAAGGTCGTGGATAAGCTCAACCTCGTCAACGATCCGGAGTTCAACGGACAAGAGTCCGGCCTCGACGTCATGACGCTTATCCGATCGATCCTGTCGCGCAATGACGAGTTGGGCGCCGATGAGGGCCGTCGCCGTGCGCTGGCCGTCGGCAATCTGGCCGAAAGCCTTTCGGTCGAGCGCGGCGGCAAGACCTTCGTCATCTCCATCAGTGCCACCACGCAAAATGGCGAGAAGTCGGCTCTCATCGCCAACACGATGACGGACGTTTTCTTGCAGACCTTCGGGCAGATCCAGTCCAACACCGCCGGCCGCGCGAGCGACGAACTGACCGGTAGGCTAGACGAGCTGCGCAAAGGCGTAGAGGTCGCCGAGCGCAAGGTCGAGGATTTCAGGGCGACACATGATCTCGTCGACGCGCAGGGCCATCTGATCAGCGACGACGAGATGCTCAAGCTCAATCAGCAGCTTGCCATCGCCCGCGCGCGCACGCTGGAACTCAACGCCCGCGCGGCGTCGGCGCGCTCGATCGACGTGAATTCGGTTCTGAGCGGAACCTTGCCGGAGGAGATCAACTCCAACACCATGAGCGAATTGCGCTCGCAATACGCGACCCTCAAGCAGGAGGCCGACCGCGCCGCAATCCGGTTCGGGCCGCGCCATCCCGAGCTCCAGGCGCTCAATGCCCAGCTTGCCGGCTCGCGCGAGCGTATTGCCGGGGAACTGCGCCGCATCGCCTCGTCGCTGCAGGTCGACCTGAAACGCGCCGTGCAGCTCGAACAGGATCTGGCCTCCCGACTGGCGCAGTTGAAGGTCCGCAGCGGCGACGTCAACAGCGATCTGGTCACCTTGCGCGAGTTGGAGCGCGAGGCCACCGCCAAACGCTCCGTCTATGAACAATATCTCCTGCGCGCCAAGGAAACCGGCGAGCAGAAGGACATCAACACCGCCAACATCAATGTGATCTCCAAGGCCTTCGCCCCGCTCGAGCCGAACGGACCGTCGCGCGCCGTGATAACGCTCGCCGGTCTGCTGGCGGGATTGGCCTCCGGTGTCGGCCTCGGGGCGATGCGCGGCGCCTATGCGAGCCTGCATGAAACCGCCAATTGGCGGTCGCGCGGCAGGATGGACGAGCGCCGGACACCCATCGAAGACAAGCCATACCAGCCGTCGCCGCCGCCCGTGCCGCCAGCCGAAGTCACCAAGCGTACTGGCTCAATCAGTGCACTGCTGTCGGCGCTAAGCAAGATCGTGCCGCGCAAGACGCACCGGGAAGAACCTGCCAGTACGCGGTCAAATGGTTCACCGGCGGTGGCCAAAAACGCGAAGGGGGGACCGGTCCCTTCCGCCCACCCGCAACCGGCGTCTTCTCGGCCGGCGCCTGCCGGCTACAAGCCGCAGGTTCAGCAAAGCGCCTATGGTCCGCAGGAGACGACCTACCCGGCTTCACAAATGCACACCTATCCCGATGCCCAGCCGCCGATGACCTATCCACAGGCGCAGCCCTGGCAGATGCAGCCGGCCGGCTATCCCTATCCGCCGGCCGCGACGCCTCACTCCCTACAGGGGCCTTCGCACAAGCAGTCGGTCTATCCTGAAGCCTCGTGGGACAAGGCAAATCAGGTGTCGGAAGCTGCTGGACAGCAACCCTCCATCGAGGAAATCCGCGCCAGCCTTCGCGAATTCCGCGAAGCGGTTCGCGAACTCACCGAAAGCCGATCGCGCCGCTATTTCTGAGCGCCGAACAGAATAAAAGCCGTTGGTTTCGAGTTAACGGCATAAGACGGCGCTTTGACGGGATTGCCAGGTCGAATTTTCGTGAAAATGCCGCGCTTGATGGCACCCAGCAGCCACCACTCGCGCCTGACCGGGGGTGGGCAGCGGTTGGGCCGGCGACATGTGTAAAACAAAGGTCTAACGCGCGCCGTATCAATCAGACGCGATGCGCTATAGACGGAACGGTGTTGAGGGTGATTATGGCCGAGTTGATTGACGGAAAAAGCGTCGCCGAAGACGTGGTGCGGCGGGTCAAGGCTTTGACCGTCGAGCTGATTGAAAAGGGCGCGCGGAAGCCCGGTCTCGCCGTGGTCATCGTCGGTGAGGATCCGGCGAGCCAGGTTTACGTCGCCTCCAAATCCCGCACCGCCAAGGAATGCGGCTTCCATTCGGTCCAACACACGCTGTCGGCCGAGACTTCCGAACAGGAACTGCTTGATATCATCGGCGAACTCAACGCCGATCCGGCCGTCAACGGCATCTTGGTGCAGCTTCCGCTGCCTGGCCATATCGATGCGGGCAAGATCATCCAGACGATCGCGCCGCAAAAGGATGTCGACGGCTTCCACTTCATCAATGTCGGCAAGCTCGGCACCGGCGAATTGGCGACAGCCTTCGTGCCTTGTACGCCGGCCGGCTCGATGCTGCTGATCGAGCGTGTGCGCGGCAAGGATCTTTCCGGCCTCAATGCGGTGGTCGTCGGCCGCTCCAACATCGTTGGCAAACCGATGGCCAATCTTCTGCTTGCCGCCAACTGCACCGTCACCATCGCGCATAGCCGCACCAAGGACTTGGCCGCACTGGCGCGCACCGCCGACATTCTCGTTGCCGCTGTCGGGAGACCTGAGATGGTCAGGGGTGACTGGGTCAAATCAGGCGCCACCGTCATCGACGTCGGCATCAACCGCATCGCGGCGCCCGAAAAGGGCGAAGGCAAGACCCGCCTCGTCGGTGACGTCGCCTATGCGGAAGCGGCGAAGATGGCCGGCGCCATCACACCCGTGCCTGGCGGCGTCGGACCGATGACCATTGCCATGCTGATGGCCAACACGCTAGCTTCCGCCTATCTCGCGGCCGGATTGAAACGGCCGTCTTTCTGAACCTGGAAAGCCTCAGCTTTGCCGAACCTCACTGTTCCCTCAGAGCGGCCGGTCACGAACGATCCCGTTCAAGGCGGCCGGCAGTTCGGGTTCCTGCTGGTGGACAAGTTCTCCATGTTCTCGCTGGCCGCCGCAATCGACACGTTCCGTTCGGCGAACCGACTGCTCGGCCGCGACTTCTATGGCTGGACGACGGTGTCGGCCGACGGTGAGGCTGTCATGGCCTCCAACGGCCTGCCGCTCAAGGTCGACTACGCTGTCGCCGATCTACCGCCGGTCGATATTCTTTTCGTATCGGTTGGGCTGACAACCGAATTTCCGGGCAAGAGCAAGGTGCTGGCAGCGCTGCGCAACTGGGGCCGGCGCGGCAACGCGCTCGGTGCGCTGTCGGTCGGCTCCTATCTGCTCGCCGAGGCAGGTCAGCTCGAAGGCTATCGCTGCACTATCCACTGGGAGAATCGTGCCGGCTTCGTCGAGCGGTTTCCCGACATCAACTGCACCGGCAATGTTTTCGAGATCGACCGTAAGCGCTACACCTGTGCCGGCGGCACCACCTCGATCGACCTGATGCTTGAGATCGTGCGCAGCGATTTAGGCTCGAGCCTCGCCAACGGCGTCGCCAACCAGTTCCAGCACGAGCGCATCCGCTCTGCCGGAGATCGCCAGCGTGTCGGGCCGGAACGCGACCTGACCGGCAAGTCGGAGAAGCTGCGGCGCACCGTCGAACTGATGGCCGACCATCTCGACGAGCCGCTGTCGGCGGTGCAACTCGCCAAGTCGGCAGGCCTGTCGGTGCGTCAGGTCGAGCGCCTGTTCCTGCGCCACCTCAGTGTGACGCCCGGCCGCTATTACATGCGGCTCAGGCTCGAACGCGCGCGCGAATTGCTGCGCCAGACCAACATGCCGATCCTCGACGTGGCGATCGCCACCGGCTTCACTTCACACTCCTATTTTGCCCAAAGCTACCGGCTGCAATTCGGCCGGCCGCCTTCCGAAGAGCGGCGCACGACCTATTGAGTTGATCTAGTCGAGTTTGTTGGCTCAAGCTTGTGGCCGACCCTCTGACGCCCGGCGTTCGGGGTTGTGTCCTGACCCGGCGTCGAATAGCTTTTCCGTGCGAAGCAGGGTGCGCTGATGCTCAAGCAAACCCGAGGGGCTGGTTCAGGAGATTTTCATGGCGGGACTTGCACGGAGCGTCGCTGCGGCGGCCCTCCTGTTGTGGATGACGACGCTTGGCCTTGCCGCCGACCGAGTCATCCTCATTCTTGACGCTTCCGGTTCCATGTGGGCGCAGATCGACGGTAAGCCCAAGCTCGAAATCGCCCGCGAATCGCTCAGAACCGTGCTGCAATCGGTCCCCGCCGACAAGGAAATCGGCTTCATGGCCTATGGCCATCGCGAGAAGGGCAGCTGCGAGGATATCGAGCTCATCGTGCCGCCGCAGGCCGGCTCGGCAGGTGCTGTTTCAGCTGCCGCCGACAGCCTTAAATTCCTTGGCAAGACGCCACTGACCGCGGCCGTCAAGCAGGCGGCCGAGGCGCTGAAATACACCGAGGACAAGGCCACCGTCATCCTGATCACCGACGGGCTTGAGACCTGCAATGGCGACCCGTGCGCGCTCGGCAAGGAACTGAAGGCTGCCGGCGTCGACTTCACCATAGACGTCGTCGGCTTCGGCCTGACTGCGGACGAGGGCAAGCAGGTCGCTTGCCTCGCCGATAACACCGGCGGCAAATACATCCAGGCGTCCGACGAGCAAGCGCTACAGAACGCACTGGTCGAAACCATCGCCGCCGCACCTGCACCGGCGCCCGAACCAGCGCCTGCGCCGCAGCCGGCTCCCGAGGAAAAGCCGGAGTTCAACTTCATGCCGACCGTGGTGCTGGCGGAGGGCGGCGATCCCGTCACCGACGGCAATTCCTGGGAGATCTACAAGGCAAACTCCGACGGCACGCGCGGCGACTACCTAACCACCGAGTACGGAGCCTACAAAGGCAATCTGGAGCCGGGCGACTACATCGTCGTCGCACGCCTCAGTGAGGCCAGGACCGAACAGAAGATCGTGGTCGAGGCGGGCCAGGTCTACAAATCCCTCTTCACGCTGAATGCCGGCACGCTCATCATTCATCCGCGGCCAAGCGAGGGAGCTGACGTGGCCGATGGCGCGGCTGTGGTGATCGCCTATCCGGGCGTCGATACGCCCCCGACCTATTATGGCGACACGAAAGTCGTGTTGCCTGCCGGCGATCAGAAGGTGACGGTCAGGATCGGGCAGGGCGAGGTTACCGAAACCATCCCGCTCACTGCCGGCAGGGTCATCGACAAGGATATCATCGTCGGCGTTGGGCATGTCGTTGCCAACGCCTACTACACTGCCGGCGGCGACAAGGCCGACGGTTCGGGCATCGGCTTCAAGGTGTTCAAGGCAAAAAAGAAGATCGACGGAACGAGGGAAGAGGTGGCTTATGCCTATGGTCCTGACAGCAAGTTCGATCTGCCACCCGATGACTATGTGTTGCTGACGACGGTCGACCTTGCCGTTGCCGAGCAGCCTTTCAGCGTCAAGGCCGGTGAGAATCAAGATCTGAAAATCACCATCAATGCTGGCGTGCTGGCGATCACCGCGCCGGGGGCCTCGAAGATCGAGATCTTCGAGGCGAAAAAGGACGTCAACGGCAACCGCAAATCGCTTGGCTACGCCTATGACGAGAAATACCAGGCGGCGCTACCGGCCGGCGACTACGCTGTCGTCTCGGAGAAGTTGGACAACAGTCCGAAGGAAACCACGGCGACCGTCAAGGCCGGCGAGCGAGCTGAGCTAACGGTTCGGTAGGGATGTAATTCGACGCCAGTGTCGGTGCTCGCGACGGGAACCTCGCCCGGCCTTGAAGGCGCAAGGTATCGAGACGATCGATTGATTGTCAGATAAGCATACACCCCACAATTGCCGAGCTTGGCCTTGGATTGCGGCCGGCGTTGTGGGGATCGGAAGATGGTTTAGATGCTGCGCATCGCCTTCCACCCGAAGCAGCCAAATCCAGCTTCGAACAATCTTGCGGTCGCTTCTTGATTGGATACTTTGGACCGGTAGGGCAGTCTGGAATCGGGGGCTGAATGAAGTCCAATTCTGACGATCAGAATCCTCTCGCGCAACTCGTGGAACTGAAGACGAGCCTCGTGCCCAAGGACGATAGTGCGGGCAACCATGATCTCTTGGTCGAGTTGCGGATTAATCCGGACGAAATCGAAGAGGATAGGATAGGGACGATTCGCATTGAAATGCAGGAAGCCACGATTTCCGTGGATTTCAGCGGTTTGAAGGTGGTTCCCAAAACACGACAAGGGCAGGGCGAAACTGGCGGGAAAACGCGCAAGGAATTGCAGAAGGAAACCATCGTTTCAACGACCAGCGAGACGGACAAGAAAAGGAACGTTGACGCTTCGGTTGGAGCGTCGGCCACGGGTCCAGAAGGCAAATTGGGGTTAGGTGGCAGTTCATCCAAACACAATACGGAAACCGTGACGCGCCGCGAGAGTGAAAGCCTGACAGAAGATTTCTATCCCGTCAGAGCACTTTCCTTCGATCGATGGAAAGTCACGACGAAGGACGGAGGTCCGTTGAATGATGCGTTCCTGGACAATGATCGATTGTGCGAGGTCTCGGAGGTTCGAGAAGCCAATCGCAAAGGCGCAGTGACCAGCCTCGTGGTCAAACAAAAGCACGTAAATATTGAGCTGGAACGAACGGCATCACTCTTCGCATTGCCGTTTACCCGAAACCAGCAAGCCCTCATGAACATCGTCGTCGCCAAGAGCCTTCACGAGCACTCCGGAAGAGAAGAATATTCGGGTAAACTGGTTTTCTCTCAGTCGACGATATCCGATGAAGGATAGTCCCTTTCTTTCAAATGTGCTTTCGGAAGCTGCCCTGTCCGGGTTTGAAGCGCTGGCGGTCGCCCCAGACGCGACTTTTCAGGAACAGGTGAAGCTCGCTGGCTTGGTACCGGCCAAAGATTTCCAGAACGCCGATCTGCGAAATATCGACCTGACCGATTCAAATTTAAGCGGGTTCAATTTTTCTGGAGCCGATCTCCGCGGATCAACAGGGATTCGTGTCAAATGGGATGACACCACGATTTTCGATAGCGCTGATCTATCCGGCTCGATATTTGCGGCCAAGATCCGATTGAGAACCCTATTCGACACAGACGAGCGAGCGAATAGCCTTCTAGCGAGTGTGGCACGACAAAGTTGGAGCGCTCAAATTATATGGGCTGCTGACAATCTGCGATCGTCGGGGCGCTTCAACGAATTTGCGTTGCCAATCACGGAAGCCCTTTTCTATCGGGCTTACGATGATGAATTCCTGCAAGCCGAGCTTATGCGGTATTTGGCTCCTCGTATGGGCTCACGAGAAACGCTCTATGATATGCTGACGGCTGCCATTTCGGATGAACCAAAAGCCGCCGTCGTCATTCGCTCTGTGTTTTCCATTCTTCGTCAGCATCACTTCACTAACGACTCTCACATCCGGCAGCAGGCCCTTGCACTCATCAAATCCCAGAACCCTGCCATCCAGGAGGAGGCTGTTCGCTTTCTTATGAGGAGCCGACCAAGTGCTGAGGAAATCCGCACAGTCAGATCGGCAGCCGAAGCAGGCGGCAAATTCCTTGCAGGTGTCTACGTGGCAGAAATCTCCCATCGGCTCGGACAGACCTACGAGTTGGTGACACGGGAACCTGTGTCAAACGCCTCATTTTCAATAGTCGCGACACTCACTCCGTCCGATTTGAACCTCATTGCCAGACGTTGGCTCCGGGCGGAATCCAGTCGAAACGCGAAAGATTTGAACCTGCCTCTTGTCCAACGAAAAGGCGGTGCCAACTACTTTAGCCCAGAGGAGATCGAAAAGAGGGCACTCAATGTCGAAGAGCTCTGGTCGCATTTGAAGCGTTTCGGGATAGAAATAGGCGTCGAAGAGAATGTCGCTGCGACTGTGCCAGCAATGATGGCAAGCTAGTGACGTCAAGCTAACCACAGATAACGAAAACTTGGTATTGGCCTCCCGTGCAGATATTCTGGCTCCCGGGGGATTTTGCATGCCGACGTGCAATCTGTGTGGGGAAGAAATCGAGTTTCGCTATATCGGCGGACGGGCGAAGCCAATCCATGTGACCGGCCGCTGGTGCACCGGATACAGTTCCGGCTCCATCTCGGCGGTCGCCAAACCGTTCCAAACGATTGTCTCCTACGTCAACCCGAATGCACGTTGCCCGGTATGCGGAGAACGCGTGTATTTCTACCAGAGCCCGCACGGCGGCCGAGTTTTCTTCAACGATCTCGGCTGGCCATGGGAAAAGCATGGCTGCACCGATAATCCGAAGTCGCAATCTGGGATGGTGAAGACCGTTGCTCAGAGCGTCCATACCTCATTCCGGAATAGGGATGGGGAGCCGCTCGACCTCTATGAGCTGTCGTCGCTCACGGAGAAGGACAACGTCGTCCACATGCGGTTCAGCCGGAGCGGTGAGAACCGCAGTTTCAGAGCCTCGGTTTCCGTCGGTGAACTACGTGGCTGGAACGTGACGGTCGCTGATCTCAGGGCTGCTCCGTCATTCGTCGTCAGATCCAGCGGAGAGTTCCGAATCCTCGAGTTCATTTCCGGCCGCAAGCAGTCAATCGACCGGATCGTGGTCCGGAAGCCGAAGCCGTCTGGATAGACGGCTCTACCACCCGCCTGTCTGGAACGCCCTCTGGACGTCGCCCCGTTTCCACTTAGCCTTGTCGGCCAGCGTCTCGTCCATCCGCTCTCGCCGAGGCCAAGATTGCATGCGCAACCCAAGCCCGATCGTTCTGACCACGGCAATCAATCGGACGAGGAATTTCGACTTGAGCAGCGCAATCAACGGCCAGCGTCAGGCGGCCACGAGCCGCCCTTTTCACTGCAGCACGAATTCCGCTACATTGTTTCCGAAGGCGCTGGCGCCGTGGTCGGCACGGCCAACCATTTGCCGGAACCCGGCGAAAAGCTCGCGGCCGAAGCCGAATTCATTGGCGATAAGATCGCTGTCCGCCGCTCGTCGCAACGCGAAATCGCCGGCCGGCACCAGCACTTCCAGCGTCCCGGCGTCGGCGTCGAGCCTGATGATGTCACCGTCATGGATCCTAGCGATCGGCCCGTCCTCCACCGCCTCCGGCGTTACATGGATCGCCGCCGGCACCTTGCCGGACGCGCCCGACATGCGCCCGTCTGTGACCAGCGCCACATGCTGGCCGCGATCCTGCAGGACGCCGAGCACGGTGGTCAGTCTGTGCAGCTCCGGCATGCCATTGGCTTTCGGCCCCTGGAAGCGGATGACGGCGATGAAATCGCCGGTCAATGTGCCGGCCTTGAACGCCTCGTTGAGCCGTTGCTGACTGTCGAAAACCTTTGCCGGCGCCTCGATGATGCGTCGCTCCGGTTTCACGGCGGAGGTCTTGATGACGGCGTGGCCGAGATTGCCTGAGAGCATTTTCAACCCGCCCGTCGGCTGGAACGCTTTCTTGAAAGGCGCCAGCACCTTCTCGTCGCCGCTTTCGCGGGGCGACGCCTCGCGCACCACGCTGCCATCGGGCCCGAGCTTGGCTTCCACCGCATAAGGCCTCAAGCCTTCGCCCCAAACCGTCTGGACGTCTTCGTGCAGGATGCCTTCGTCGAGCAGTTCGCGGATCAGGAAGCCGAGCCCGCCTGCGGCATGGAAATGGTTCACGTCGGCAAGGCCGTTCGGATAGACCCGCGCCAGCAGCGGGACGGCTTCCGAAAGATCAGAAATATCCTGCCAGGTAATGGCGATGCCGGCTGCGGCGGCCATGGCGATCAGGTGGATGGTGTGATTGGTCGATCCGCCGGTGGCGTGCAGGCCGACGATGCCGTTAACGATCGAGCGCTCGTCGATCATCCGGCCGACCGGCGTGTAGGCGTTACCGAGCGCGGTGATCGCCAGCGCCCGCTTCGTCGCCTCCCGGGTCAGCGCGTCGCGCAGCGGCGTGCCGGGATTGACGAACGAGGTGCCCGGCGTGTGCAGGCCCATGATTTCCATCAGCATCTGGTTGGAGTTCGCCGTGCCGTAGAAGGTGCAGGTCCCCGGCCCGTGATAGGATTTGGACTCGGCCTCAAGCAATTCGGCCCTTCCTGCCTTGCCTTCGGCATAGAGCTGGCGGACCTTGGCTTTCTCGTCGTTGGGCAGGCCCGTCGTCATCGGCCCGGCCGGGATGAACACTGCCGGCAGATGGCCGAAGGTCAGCGCCGCGATCACCAGCCCCGGCACGATCTTGTCGCAGACGCCGAGATAGACGGCCGCGTCGAACATGTTGTGCGACAGGCCGATCGCCGCGGCCATGGCTATCACGTCGCGCGAGAACAGCGACAGCTCCATGCCGGGCTGACCCTGCGTGACGCCGTCGCACATTGCCGGCACGCCGCCGGCGACCTGGGCAATGCCGCCGGCCTCGCGCGCCGCGTCCTTGATCAGCGCCGGAAACGTCTCGAAAGGCTGATGCGCCGACAGCATGTCGTTGTAGGAGGTGATGATGCCGAGGTTCGGCACTCGGCCGCCGCCAAGTGCCACCTTCTCGGAGGGGCTGCAGACGGCAAAGCCATGGGCGAGGTTACCGCAGGAAAGCACCGCCCGGTTGGCGGTGCGGTTCGAGGCTTCGGCGATGCGGCCGAGATAGGCCTCGCGCCCTGGTCTTGAGCGCTGGCGGATGCGCTCGGTGATGGTTTCGATGTCGCGTCTCGCGGTCATGGTGTCGGTCCTTTCAGGCGAGGTCCCGCGAACACCGTCCGGCTATCCGCCGGGACCCTCGGCAAGTTGAAATCAGGGTGCCCAGAAAACCTCTACGGGGCGCTCGGCTGCGTCGAGCACGGCGCGAATGGGCTTTCGCGTTCCTGACGCCATCGCGCTCTCGAATGCCTTGCGCTTGTCCTCGCCTTCGATGTGCAGTGCGACGAAGCCGGCTTCGATGAGCCGTGCCAGCGATAGCGTCAGGCGAGGCTCGCCGGCGCTTGTCGCGTGAACCGGGAGCACGGTGCTTGTCGAAGACGGGTCGAGCAGTTTTTCCAGATTGTCGGCGTCAGGAAAGAACGATGCGGTATGGCCATCGGTTCCCATGCCAAGCACCACGACATCGAGCGGCCAGGGCAGCGACCGCAACATCCTGCTGTCGGCCTCCGAAGTTTCCCCGATGCTTGCTCCCTCTTGGTAGAGCGGCACGAAACGTGCGGCTGCCGCCGCGTTTTGCAAAAGATTGGCGGCGACCAGCCCGGCGTTAGAGCGCGGAGAGGAGGCCGGCACGCAACGCTCGTCAACCAGCGTCACCGTGACCTTGTTCCACGCGATCGGGATACTCGAAAGTGATGCAAAAAATCGCGCCGGCGTCGTGCCGCCGGAAACGGCGAGCAATGCCGTGCCGCGCTCAGCTATTGCATTGGTCAGGCGGCCTGCGACGTGGCCGGCAAGTGCTGCCGCCAGGTCCTGGCGTTCGGCAAACGCATGCCAGCTGTAGGGGGCGCCGTTCAATTGCTCTCGTGCCATGTCCGCCCGTCGCGTTCGATCAGCGCAATCGAGGCCGAAGGGCCCCATGTGCCGGCCGTGTAGCCCTGCGCTTCTTGCCGTCCGCTTTCCCAGGCATCCTGGATCGGGTCGATCCATTTCCACGCCGCTTCGACCTCGTCGCGGCGCATGAACAGCGTCTGGTTGCCACGGATGACGTCCATGATCAGTCGCTCATAGGCATCGGGCGCGCGGCCGTCGAAGGACTGCGCGAAGCTCATGTCGAGCGGGATCTGGCGCAGCCGCATGCCGCCCGGCCCCGGATCCTTGATCATGATGAACTGCTTGACGCCTTCATCGGGTTGCAGCCTGATGACCAGCTGGTTGGCGGAGATCGGCCCGGCGCTGTCGCCGAAGATCGAGTGGGGGATCGGCTTGAATTCGATGACGATCTCCGAGACACGGGTCGCCAGCCGCTTGCCCGTCCTGAGGTAGAACGGCACGCCCGCCCAGCGCCAGTTGCCGATTTCGGCTTTGAGCGCAACGAAGGTCTCGGTATTGCTGTTCTTGCCGAGCTCCTCGACATAGCCTTTTACCGGCCCGCCGGCAGAGGCCCCGGCACGGTACTGGCCGCGCACAGTGTGCTTGGGCGCTTCGTTGCCGTTGATGCGTTTCAGCGCCCGCAACACCTTCAGCTTCTCGTCGCGAACGGCGTCGGCGTCCATCGATGACGGCGCCTCCATGGCGACGAGGCAGAGAAGCTGCAGCATGTGGTTCTGCACCATGTCGCGCAGAGCGCCGGCCTTGTCGTAGTAAGTGACGCGGTCTTCGAGGCCGACCGTCTCGGCGACGGTGATCTGCACATGGTCCACATTGGCGGAATTCCACAGCGGCTCGTAGAGCGCATTGGCAAAGCGCAGCGCCATCAGGTTCTGCACCGTCTCCTTGCCGAGATAGTGGTCGATACGGAAGATCTGGCTTTCATGGAAATCATCGCCGACCAGATCGTTAAGCTCGCGCGCCGAGGCGAGATCGCGCCCGATCGGCTTTTCCAGCACGATGCGCGAATTCGGCGTGATCAGCTTGTGTTCCTTCAACTTGTGCGAGATGTCGCCGAACAGCGCCGGCGCCACCGCCAGGTAGAAGGCGCGGATGCAGTCGCTGTCGCCGATTGCCTTCTTCAATTCGTCGAAGCCTGCGCCGGTCGTTGCGTCGGCCGAAACGTAGGAAAGCCGGGCAAGGAACGTCTTCAGCTCCGTGGCGTCGATGTCGGCCGGTTTCACATGGTCGGAAATCGCCTGCCTGGCGAAATCCCGGAATTCCTCGTCGGTCATTTTCGAGCGCGACGTGCCGATGATGCGCGTCGGTTCGGAAAACTGGTGATCGCGCTGGCGATGGTAGAGCGACGGCAAAAGCTTGCGTTCCGACAGATCGCCGGTGCCGCCGAAAATGATGAAGTCGAAAGGGTCGACGGGAATGATCTGGCTGGTCATGGTTTGTCCGCTTTGACGCCGGTCGCTGTGACGCGGCTGATATAATCTAATCGATTTAGATTTTCCAGTGCCACGGCGTCGCATCCCAAGCCCAATCGAGCTTTAACGATTGGTCCTGAAGTGTGCCTTGACGCTGGCGCAACCCGGACGCTTCTCGGTGAGGTGGTTCCGGAAAGCCTTCGCAGATGCAGCATAGAGCGGGATCGCGGCGAAAGCCAAAGGAGAAATCGAGAGTATATTGATCTTTCGCCGGCCATCGCCGGCGGTTGCCGAACGATCCTGTTCAATTATGAGTGAGAAAGCCATGCGCCTGGAAAACAAAGTTGCCGTCATCACCGGTGCCGCGTCAGGTTTCGGCGAAGGCATGGCCAAGCGCTTCGCCGAGGAGGGCGCGCGCGTCGTTGTCGCCGACCTCAACGCCAAGGGCGCCGAACGCGTCGCCGACGAGATCGGCCGGGCGGCGATCTGGACCCAGACCGACGTCTCGCTGCGTTCCGAGTTCGACGAAATGGTCCATGCGGCAAAGAGCGCATTCGGCCGCATCGACATCATGGTCAACAATGCCGGCTACACCCATCGCAATGGCGATATGATCGAGGTCGACGAGACGACCTTCGACCTGATCACGGCTGTCAACATGAAGGCGATTTACCACGCCGCTCTGGCGGTCGTACCGATCATGGATCGGCAAGGCGGCGGCGTCATCCTGACCACGGCTTCGACGGCCGGCATCAGGCCGCGGCCCGGCCTCACGTGGTACAACGCGTCGAAGGGGTGGGCGATCACCGCGACCAAATCCATGGCGGTGGAGCTCGCGCCGAAGAACATCCGCGTCAACTGCCTCTGCCCTGTCGCCGGCGAGACCGGCATGCTGGAAAAATTCATGGGCGCCGACACGCCCGAAATCCGCGAGAAATTCCGCGCGTCGATCCCGCTTGGCCGGCTTTCGACGCCGCTCGACATAGCCAACGCAGCACTCTGGCTCGCTTCGGACGAGGCGGCTTTTATCACTGGCGTGGCGCTGGAAGTCGACGGTGGACGTTGCATTTGATCCATCCAGCCATATCGGAAAGCAATTTGACTTGAGCGTCCGGCGAAAGGCATAAGACGCTGAAATGGGATAGGGGTTGGCACGGCATGAACGCGGGATTGCGGAAAGTTCGCGAAGACCTGCGGCAGCGCTTCGACGTCTACCGGGCAAAACGCGCCCGCTCAAAAAGCAATGCGACCTTCATCGGCATAACCGGCAGTTCGGGCAAATCGACGGTGACGGCGTTGCTTGGCCACATATTGGAGGGCCACGGCGCCGTCCGTACCCAAATTTTGTTTCATTCGCTAAAGATGCTGTCGAAGATGCTGTGTCGGCAAATAGGCGGCGTCGATTATGTCGTGGTTGAAACCTCTGCGTCCGGGATCGATTCAATAAAGCCAATGGCGGACCTGCTACGGCCGGATGTGGCAGTGGTTACCATGGTTCGCCTCGAACATTTTAAGGCTTTCAGGACCCTGGAGAACGTCGCCCGGGAGAAGCGCGCCTTGGTCGACGCGCTGCAGCTAGGCGGCTTCGCCATCCTCAATGCGGATGATCCCCATGTGGTCGAAATGGCTTCCGCCACCACGCATCGTGCCGTCACTTTCGGCATGTCGGAGCAAGCCGACTATCGCGTGACAAACGTCCATGCCGCCTATCCGCACAGGTTGACGTTGGCCATCCATTGGCGGGGCGGCGAACTGGAATTGAAGACACCGTTTCCGGGCGAACATTTCTGGCTGCCAACGGCCGCAGCGGCTAGTGCAGCACTTGAACTTGGCGTGCCTCCCGAAAAAGTGGCGGCCAGGGTGGCGACATTTCGGCCACTGGCCAACCGCTGCGAGATGCTCGTCACCGAGGGCGGCCCGCAATTCATCGTCGACGCCGCCAAGTCGCCCTGGCATTCGGTCGATCTTGCCTTTGAGATGATGGCCAAGGCCACGACGAAGCCAAAGCGCATCGTTCTGGGGCAGATTTCGGACTATGCAGGCTCGACCAGAAAGTACCACTATGCCTACAAGACAGCGCGTGAAATCGCAGCCCAGGTCATCTATGTCGGCGATAATGCGCATCGCTCGGGAGCCGGGCAGGAAGATCGTGACGCCGGCCGCTTTCACGAGTTGCGTATGCCCAAGGAGGTCTCGGACCACATCAAGCGGACGGCCGTGGCCGGCGAACTCATTTTACTCAAGAGCTCGTCCCGTCTTCACCTGGAGAGGATCGCACTGGCCTGGAAGCACGACGTCAAATGCTGGATCCCCATCTGCGGCAAGCGGGAAGGCTGCGATACGTGCGGTCTGTTCGAAGTGCCGTTCGAAGGGCATCGTGACTATGTCAGGAAACGCAGGCACGACAAACGGTGGCGACGCTTTCGGCGTCTGCTTGGCGGCCGGTCATAGTCCAGAAAGCTGAGGCGTAGCGGCGCGGCGTCAAGGGATCGCTTCAGCGGCTTACGCGCCAGTCTTGACAAAGCTCTTATAGACCCAGCCGCGTTTGCCGTTGTAGATGATCTGACACCATTGCTTGCAGCCCATCACCTGAACCGAGGTCTTGGCGGGAACGGTGACTATCGCGGCCGCATTCTTCTTCGGTCCGGTACGCATGGTGACGGCCCTGAGGATGCGTCCGATATCGGCTGCGCTCACTTTCTTGGCTTCGACCTTGGCCTGGCTATCACCACCCTGCGTCGCTGCCGGCGATTGCGGCTTCGGCGTCGGAATGGCGGCGGTTTGCGCTCCGTCTGTTGCCGCCTTGCTGGGAGCCGCGACTTTGGCAAGCAATGCTGCGGCTTTGGTTTTCGCTGCAGGATCGGCGAATGCCGCCGCGGTGGACGGCTTGTCTGCCGTCTGTTCCGCCTGGCCTGCCACTTGGCCGGGCGCGGTCTTCGTTCCCGACCCTGTCCAGCGGGGATCATTGGGTGCCAGCGCCGGTATCTCGGCCTCCGCCGCAACCACCGCCGGCGAAATGGCATCCGCCTTGCCTGTTGCCTTCTGCACCGCGGCGACAGTCGAGGCAGCGGCCGGCACGATCTTTGTTGTTTTTACCGGAACGCTCGGAACGATCTGCTCGGGACTCGCGACTGCTTGTCTCTCGTTGGCCGGCAATGCCAGCCATAGCGCCACTGCGGCCACGCCAAGCAGCGCTGCTGTGCCAAGCGCGGCGATTACCAGATGCAGGTTCGACCGGACTTTTTGCCAGAACCTGGGCCGCATATCGTAGCCAAACTGCATCGCAAAGCGCCGTCGTTCCGGCGCGCCGAAACTGAAGGGCTCTCTCACTCTTGCAACCTCCATTTGCGGGCCGACGTTCAATCGGAAAACCGGCGTTCGATCAGTCCCAGAACCAAAAGCGGGCAGGCCCGCAAAATTCCCAGTTCAACTGTCCCACGGCGCTCATCTGTTGCCCGCGATTGTGGCATCACTGCGCCCTCGCAAGGGATTCTGCACGCTTGCAAGGGATTATGCAACCTGTGGTTAGATCCGGTCCCTCAAGGCATACCAGTTGAGCGCCAGAAAGAGCAGCGGAGCGCGGAAGCGTCGGCCACCGGGAAAGGCCGGAATTTTCAGATCCTCGATCAGCCTCAGCCGGTCCCGGTTGCCGGCAACGGTTTCTGCATAGAGCTTGCCGAAAAAGTTCGACAGCATGACGCCATGACCGGAATAACCACCAACCGAGATCACATTGGGCATCACCTCGCGCACGAACGGTTTTCTCGGCATGGTGATACCGACATAGCCGCCCCAGCCATGGGAGATTTCTACGTCCCCGAGCTCAGGGTAAAGCTCGGCGATCTGCCGGCGGATATGGACATGGATGTCTTTCGGATCGTTGACGGCATAGATCTCGCGTCCGCCAAACAGCAGCCGTCCATCCGTCGATTTGCGGAAGTAGCGCACGACGAAGCGGGAATCATGGACCGCCTCACCGCCCGGCAATACGTTTGAATCCGGCCCCAGCGGCACTGTCGCGCCGATGAAGGAGCCGATCGGCATGATGTGCGCGGCACTGACCGGCTCGATCGTGCCGCCATGGGCGTTGACGCCGATCAAGCATTTCTCGGCTGATATCGTGCCTTTCGGCGTCGTGACCTTCACCTTGCCGCCGAGTGACGCGATGCCGGTCGCCGGCGTCTGTTCGAATAGATGGGCGCCTGCCTGCGCCGCCACTTTTGCCGTACCGATCACCAGCTTCAGTGGATGGATGTGCCCGGTTCCGGTGTCGCGGGTGCCGCCGAAGTAGCGCGTCGAGCCCAACCGCTGCGCCGTCTCCTTCGCGTCCATGAAGGTGATGTGCGGATAGCCGAAACGGTTCGCCATGATTTCGGCATGCGCCTTGTAGTCGTCGACGTACCGCTGCTTGTGCGCCACCGACATCTGGCCGGGCATGTAGTCGATCTCGATCTTGTTGACGGCGGCGAATTCGAGGAGATGCGTTTTGGCCTCTTCGGCGAGGTCGAACAGCGCCTTGGCACGGGAAAAGCCGTACTCCGCTTCCAGTTCCTCGGCCCAGGCGCGCTGGCCGGTGCCGAGCTGGCCGCCATTGCGGCCCGATGCGCCGTCGCCGAAACGATGCGCTTCGATCAGCACGACATTGCTGCCGGCGTTGGCGAGGTGCACCGCCGCCGACAGTCCGGTAAAGCCGCCGCCGACGATGACGACGTCGCATGTCCGGTCGCCATCGAGCGGCTGGTACTCGGGCCGCGGGCCGGCCGTGTCCTCATACCAGGAGCGGCCGGGGGAGATTGGGGATTGGTAAGTCATGGCGCCGCCTTTCGGCGGCGGTGAATGGTGAATAGTGAATGGTGAATGGAAAACGGTGGGATGACTCGTATGCCGTCACTTATCTCAACTACCATCAAGGCCATTCACTATTCACCATTCACTATTCACACGACGAAGTCGCCACTCACACATTTAGCAACAGATACTCCCGTTCCCACGGGCTGATCACTTCCATGAAAGTCTCGAATTCAGCCCGCTTGATGGCAGCATAGGTCGCGGCAAACGACTTGCCGAGCAGCGCGCAGAGTTCCTCGTCGGCTTCGAGCAGGTCGACGGCTTCGAGCAGGCTGCGCGGCAGGTCGATCTCGGCTTCGTTGGCGGTGGTCAGAACCGGCGGTTCCGCCTTGATCTTGTTGGTCATGCCGATCAGCCCGCAGGCGAGCGACGCGGCCAGCGCCAGATAGGGATTGGCGTCGGAGGAGGGGATGCGGTTCTCGACGCGCCTGGCTGCCGGGTCGGAGCGCGGAACGCGAAAGGCGGTGGTGCGGTTGTCGTAGCCCCATTTGTTGTTGACCGGCGCCGAAGCCGACTGGGTCAGCCGGCGGTAGGAATTGACATAGGGCGCGAACATCACCAGCGCGTTCGGCACGTGTTTTTGCATGCCGCCGATGAAGTGAAAGAAGGCCTCGGTTTCCGAGCCGTCCTCGGCCGAAAAGACATTCTTGCCGGTCTTCTTGTCGATGATCGACTGGTGGATATGCATGGCCGACCCGGGCTGCCCCTGGATCGGCTTGGCCATGAAGGTGGCATAGATATCGTGCTTCAGCGCCGCCTCGCGGATGGTGCGCTTGAACATGAACACCTGGTCGGCGAGTTCGATCGGATCGCCGTGGCGCAGATTGATCTCAAGCTGGCCGGCGCCCTCCTCATGGATCAGCGTATCGATCTCCAGGCCCTGGCTTTCGGAGAAATGGTAGATGTCGTCGATCAGTTCGTCGAACTCGTTGACGCCGGCGATGGAATAGCCGGCGCCGCCGCCGATCGCCCGTCCCGAACGCCCGACCGGCGGCGTCAGCGGATAGTCCGGATCGGGATTCTTGCGCACCAGGTAGAACTCGATCTCGGGTGCCACCACCGGCTTCAGCCCGCGCTTGTCGTAAGCTGCAAGCACGCGCTTCAGCACGTTGCGCGGCGTGAACTCGACCGAGCGGCCGTCCTGGTGGACGAGGTCGCAGATGACCGCCGCCGTCGGATCCTCTTCCCACGGCACCACGGTCAGTGTCGAAAGGTCCGGCATAAGCTTGAGGTCGCCGTCGTCCTCCGGATAGTGGAAGCCATTGCCGTCCTCCGGATAGCCGCCGGAGATCGTTGTCATGAACACCGCCGAGGGCAGCGCCAGCGAGGTGTTGGAGGTGAATTTCTTTGACGGCATCATCTTGCCGCGCGCAACACCCGCCTGGTCGGGCGTGATGCATTCGATATCCTCGATGCCGCGCCACTCCAGCCAGGCGCTGACTTCTTTCCAGTTCTTCACGCCACGCTGATTTTTCACGAAAGCAGGCGTGCGGATACGTCCTCCGCGGCTCGACGGACGGACTTCCTTTTTTGCAGGCGGCATCATTCACCAGATTGGGTTGCGGATTTGGGAGTATAGCCGTGGCCGGTGATGGAAGGGAAGGGGAGCCGGCCCTGCGTTCGCCTGACCAATTGAAAACCGCTCCAGGCAGCTTAGGTTCGACGAAAGTCAATGAACTCGGTTGAAGACGTCGAAATGCAGAACAATCATGAATTGACCACGATCGGCTTTGATGCCGACGACACGCTCTGGCAGAACGAGCAGTTCTTTCGCATTACCGAGAGGCGCTTTGCCGCGCTGCTTGCCGACCATGCCGAGGAGAGGCACATCTCGGCAAGATTGCTGGAGGCGGAGAAGCGCAACCTCGCCGTTTACGGCTTCGGCATCAAGGGATTTACCCTGTCGATGATCGAAACGGCGATCGAGATTACCGAGGGCCGCGCGCCGGCCTCGGTCATTGCCGAAATTCTTGCTGCGGGCCGCGAGATGCTCGGCCATCCGATCGAGCCGCTGCCCCATGCGCGCGAAACCGTGGAAAAGCTGGCGAGCGCATATCGCCTGGTGCTGATCACCAAGGGCGACCTCTTCGATCAGGAGCGCAAGCTGGCGCAATCGGGCCTCGGTGATATGTTCGACGCCGTCGAGATCGTCAGCGACAAGAGCGCGGCCACCTATGCCAGGATCTTCAGCCGCCACGGCGATGGCCCGGAAAAAAGCATGATGGTCGGCAACTCGCTCAAGTCGGACGTGGTGCCGGCGATCGAGGCCGGCAGTTGGGGCATTCACGTGCCGCATGAACTGACCTGGGTGCTGGAACATGTCGAGCCGCCGGTCACCGCGCCTCGCTTCCGCCAGATAGCCGATCTCTCGGAATTGCCCCGGCTGATCGAAGCTATCGGCAAAGCCCGTTGATCGCGTGTCGGCGTCGGCCTGACGCCGACTACTTACGTCCCAGTCCAATTAGATGGTCGATCACCGGCTGCAGCCGTTCCGTCGTGATCGGCTTGACGACCACTGCATCGACGACGCTCGACAGGCCCAGACTCTCCGGCGTGCCATTCTTGGTCGAGAGCAGGATCACTGGGGGACGCGATGTGCCCGAGGTGCGCCGCAGCGCATCGATGCCCGGCATCAGCGCATCGCAGTCCTTATTGTCCGCTCCGCCATCGAGGACGACAGCTCCGGGAATGAGCGATCGCAACGTCGTTGCTGCCGCCTCGGGCGATTCCGAGATCGGCTTGAGCCCGGATCGTTCGACGATTTTCGAAACCACAACCCGGTTGACCGGCGATTTTCCAACGACGAGCACGCGGCTGAAGTCGGCGAGCACGGATCCCATATTCCTTTCCCCTAAACTCGGGTGCTTTGCAGTTTTGGATTCGCGGTTCACGGGGCGCATGAGCGGGACGGGCACTCGTCTGGTTTCAATGCAGGGTTGAAACTTACAGACAATTGCCGCGAGATCGCTGCCTATGTCAAGCTGAAATGGCGGACGTCGAGAATATGGCTAGAAACGCTAAAGTTTAAAGAAAGTTCTATTTTCTCCCTATACGCAAACCGGCCGTGCAAACGCAAATCACCTGCGCAGAGACTGCGCAGGTGATGCCGGATCCACAAACAGGCTTGGTCGGATGACGGTCAGCCGAGGCTCCGTTGCGTGACGATCACCGGGATCAGCAGATCGCCCCAGTTGCCGTCGCCGCCATGGTGCCGTGCCGAGCGCACGAGTTCCACCGACACGCCGGCCTCGACCGCCTTCATCACCGACTGGTTGAGCCTGTGCAGGTCGTTCGCCAGCATGCGGATGGTCGCTTGCTGGTCGACGTTCATGGTGGTGGCCTGTTCTTCGGCCCGTTCCTTGACGCGGCTTATCGATGCCATTGGTCTTCTCCTTCAGCCTATTTATACCCCTTGGGGGCGTTACCTCTGTTCGTTGCTTTGCTGCTATTCCGCCGCCGGTTTGAACTGGGCGTGCTCGGTCGATTCGTGCATGGCCGTGGTCGAAGACCGGCCACCGGTGATCGCCATCGACACGGCGTCGAAATAGCCGGTGCCGACTTCGCGCTGGTGCTTGGTCGCGGTGTAGCCATGGGCTTCCGCCGCGAATTCAGCCTCCTGCAACTCGGAATAAGCCGCCATCTGCCGCGTCTTGTAGCCGCGGGCGAGTTCGAACATGCCGAAGTTGAGCTGGTGGAAACCAGCCAGCGTGATGAACTGAAACTTGTAGCCCATGGCGCCGAGTTCCCTCTGGAATTTGGCGATCGTGGCGTCGTCGAGGTTCTTCTTCCAGTTGAACGACGGCGAGCAATTATAGGCGAGAAGCTTGCCGGGATGATGCCTGTGCACGCCCTCGGCGAACTTCTTGGCCTGCGCCAGATCGGGCTTGGAGGTTTCGCACCAGATCAGGTCGGCGTGTGGCGCGTAGGCGACGGCCCGCGCGATGCAAGGCTCGATGCCGTTCCTGACCTGGTAGAAGCCCTCCACCGTGCGGCCCGCGTCATAGTCGACGAAGGGCTGATCGCGCTCGTCGATGTCGGAGGTGAGCAGCTTTGCCGCTTCCGCGTCGGTGCGCGCCACGACCAGCGTCGGCGTGCCCATGACGTCGGCGGCAAGCCGCGCGGCGTTGAGGTTGCGGATATGGGCGGCGGTCGGGATCAGCACCTTGCCGCCGAGATGGCCGCATTTCTTTTCCGATGCCAGCTGGTCTTCGTAGTGGACACCGGCCGCACCCGCCTCGATGAAGGCCTTCATGATCTCGAAGGCATTGAGCGGTCCGCCGAAGCCAGCTTCCGCGTCGGCAACGATCGGCGCGAACCAGGTATCGACCGAAAGCCCCTTGCCTTCGGAGGTCTCGATCTGGTCTGCGCGCTGCAGCGTACGGTTGATGCGCTTGACCAGTTCTGGCGCTGCATTGGCGGGATAGAGCGACTGGTCCGGATACATGGCCGACGCAGTGTTGGCGTCGGCGGCGACCTGCCACCCGGACAGGTAGATCGCCTTCAGCCCGGCTCGGACCTGCTGCATCGCCTGGTTACCCGACATGGCGCCGAGCGCGTTGACGAAATCCTCCTCGTGGATGAGTTGCCAAAGCCGGTTGGCGCCCATTTCGGCGAGGCTCTGCCGGATCTGGACCGAGCCGCGCAGCCGTTTCACATCGTCCGGCGAATAGGGCCGCTCGATGCCGTCGAAGCGACCTTCCGGCGCCGAGGGGACGAGGTTGTAAAAATCAGTCATTGGTCACTCCGGATAAATTGCTGCAGGGCAGAGGCGAGGCTATTGCGCCGTTTTGGTGTGACAGAATTTACATCTCGGCGCGAAACAGGCGAGAAAAACCGTACGGTTGGCTGAGAAATAAGGGAAAACCTGTGTTGCGTTTGACAGCCCGGCGCTGTAAATTTGTCATGATTGTAAAAACCAGTACGGCGTCGTCGTGCAGAAGCAATGTCAATTTCTGTCAAGGATAGCCGAGTGGCCGATCATAAGATTTTCGCCGGGCCGCGCATCCGCCGCATTCGCAGCACCAAGGGCCTGACCCAGACGGCGATGGCCGAAGGGCTCGGCATCTCGCCGTCCTATCTCAATCTCATCGAGCGCAACCAGCGGCCGCTGACGGTCCAGCTGATCCTGAAGCTGGCATCTGTCTACAAGGTCGACCCGCATGAATTGCAGGGCGAGGCGAGGGGGTCGGTCGCCGCTCTGAAGGAAGTGTTTTCAGATCCGCTGCTGGTCGGCGAATTGCCTGGTGACCAGGAGCTGATCGAGCTTGCCGAGGCGGCGCCCAATGCTTCCGCCGCGGTGATAAAACTGTTTCGCGCCTACCGCGAGCAGGCCGAGCGGCTTTCCGACCTCAACCAGCTCCTTGCACGTGAGGGCAAAGCGACGGCGCTTTCCGGCGCCCGCTTGCCGATCGACGAGGTGCACGAGATTTTCGAGCGTCGGCCGAACCATTTTGCCGCGATCGAAGAGGAGGCCGAGGCATTCACGTCGGTGCTCGATCCCGGCGACGATCTGCTCGGTGCGCTGAAGGCCTGGCTGAAACGCGAATACGGCATCGTCGTCAAGGTGCTGCCGGTCGCCACCATGCCGAACTGGCGCCGCCGTTACGACCGTCACTCGCAGCGCCTGTTTCTGTCCGAGCGCCTGTCGCCATTCGACCAGTTGCGCGAGGTGGCGATGGAGGCCTGCCTGATCCGCATGACCGTCGCGGTGGCAAGCGAGATCCAGGCGCTGAAGCTGACCTCGGATGAGGCCCGCCGGCTCGCCCGCTTCGAGCTTGGCCGCTACGCCGCCCACGCGCTGATGATGCCCTACCAGCCCTTTCACGCAGCCGCGATACGCGCCCGGTACGACATCGACGTGCTGCGTTCGCGTTTCGGCGTTTCCTTCGAGCAGGCGGCCAACCGCCTGACCATGCTGCAGCGGCCGGGCACGCCGGGCGTACCGTTTTTCATGATCGAGGTCGACAATGCCGGCAACCGCTTCCGCAAGGCGGGAAGCCAGGGTTTTCCGCAGAGCCGCTTCGGCGGCGGCTGTCCCAAGCTTCCCGTGCATGCCGCCTTCACCCAGCCCGGCCAGATTTTCGTCGAGGCGGTGGAAATGCCCGATGGCGCCGAGTTCCTCTGCGCCGCCCGCACGCTCGAAGGGCCGCAAGGCTCGTTTTCCGAGCGCCCGCGCCGTACCGCACTTCTGCTCGGCTGCGACATCGGCTTTCGCGACGAGATCGTCTATGGCGCGGCACTGGCGGCACCGGCTGCCGCAGCGGCCGGAAAAGCCGGACGGAGCATCAATCCGGCCACGCCGATAGGTCCAGCCTGCCGGCTGTGCGAACGCATCGGCTGCCTCGCCCGCGCCGAGCCGCCGGTGACGCGCCCGCTCGGCCTCGACGAGATGGTGACCGGCTTGAGCGCCTTCGATTTTCAATGAGGCCCCGGCGGGCGACCTGCTATCTTTGCCACAACCGTCGCCGTCCGGTGGACCACGCTCAGCCGCTGCCTTTGCGCTACGCGAATGAAGCACGTTCTTGTCGTCCGTTGCACGTCGTGCCGCCCAGAAATCGCCGACAGTCGCGCCCATGACCGATACCGCATCATCACCGATTGCGCCTGTTGTCTCGCCGCGTGACGAGCGTGTCGGCTTCCTGTTGATATTCCTGTCGGCGCTGATGTGGAGTTTCGGCGGCGCCATCGCCCGTTTCATCGAAGCGGGCGACAGCTGGACGGTGGTGTTCTGGCGATCGGTCTGGGCCGCCGCCTTCCTGATCTGTTTCATGATCTGGCGCGACGGCTGGCACGGCACGGCGAGGTTGTTCCGCGGCATGGGCCTGCCCGGCCTTGCCGTGGCGTTCTGCTTTGCCACCGCATCGACTTGCTTCGTCGTGGCGCTTGCCTACACCACCGTCGCCAACATTCTTTTGATGCAGGCCGGCGTGCCGCTCTTGGCGGCGCTGTTTGCCTGGGTGGTATTTCGCGAACGGGTCGCGGTGGCGACCTGGGTAGCGATTGCCGCCGTCATTGCCGGCGTTGCCATCATGGTATCGGAATCGCTCGATGGCGCGGTATCGCCCATCGGCGACGGCTTGGCGCTGCTCATCGCTGTGATGTTTTCGATCGCCACCGTCATCACGCGACGCTTTGCCCATGTGCGCATGACGCCGGCGACCTGCCTCGGCACGATGCTTGCTGCCGCATTCGCCGCGTCCCAGACATCGCAATTCGCGGTTTCCGGCAGCGACATGGGTTTCCTGTTTGCATTCGGCGTGGTCAATCTGGGTCTCGGCCTTGCCTTCTTCGCCACCGGTGCCCGGCTTGTTCCGGCGGCGGTCGCGGCACTCCTCGGCACCTTCGAACCGATCCTCGGCCCGATCTGGGTCTGGCTCGTCCATTCCGAGGTGCCGTCGGGGCGCACCATCCTTGGCGGCACTGTTGTGGTCACGGCGCTGCTCGTCCATATCGGGCTCGAATTCAAGCGTCAGGCGCGGCCAGTGCGGCCGGGTGTCACCGGCATGCCGTCGCCCAATTGATGCGGCGCACGCGCCAAAGCCAGATGAGCCATTGACAATGGCTTGGCCGCACGGGCAGGTTGCCAATACGGCAACAACAAGACAGGCGTATCTTGCCAAGTCTCCCCTCCGGCCTGATCGAGACCGGACAACATCGTTGTATTCCTGCCCGCGCCGTGGCGAGAGCCTCTGACGGCGTCGGAACGCCATCTGGATCACGACATCGGAACGGAGGCCATGGCCACTGCACATCGAAGCGCCGGGGTGTCGGCGGTTCGCTCTTGTCGCTTGCCGGAAAGCCCAATAATCTGAAGCAAACGCCCAGCCGCGCAGCCCCGCGACGAGCTGGCGATGGAACACTCATCAAAGGAGAGACGCATGACCCGCAAAGCGTTCTGGCTTTCGGCGACCTCGGCATTTCTGACGCTTTTCACCCTCGGCGCTCATGCCCAGGACCGCGTCGTCAATGTCTATAACTGGTCGGATTACATCGACAGCTCGATCATCGAGGATTTCACCAAGGAAACCGGCATCAAGGTCACCTACGACACCTTCGATTCCAATGAGCTCCTGGAGACGAAGCTGCTTGCCGGCGGCAGCGGCTACGACGTCGTCGTGCCGACCGCCAATTTCCTCGCACGCCAGATCCAGGCAAGTGTGTTCCAGAAGCTCGACAAGTCGAAGCTGCCCAACATTTCCAACATGTGGGACATCGTCTCGGAGCGCACAGCCAAATACGATCCAGGCAATGAATATTCGATCAACTACATGTGGGGCACGGTCGGCCTCGGTTATAACGTCAAGAAAGTTCAGGAAGCGCTCGGCACTGACAAGATCGACAGCTGGGACGTTTTCTTCAATCCGGAAAAGCTGGCCAAGCTGAAGGATTGCGGCGTCTATGTCCTGGATTCCCCGAGCGACATCCTCCCAAACGCTTTCAAATATCTGGGCATCGATCCCGAGACCACGTCGCTGGACGATTTCTCCAAGGCGGAAGAACTGATGCTGAAGATCAGGCCTTACATCCGCAAGTTCCACTCGTCGGAATATATCAACGCATTGGCCAATGGCGACATTTGTCTGGCCGTCGGCTGGTCGGGCGACGTGTTCCAGGCGCGCGACCGCGCGACCGAGGCTAACCAGGGCGTCGAGATCAGCTATTCCGTGCCAAAGGAAGGTGCCGAAATGTGGTTCGACCAGATGGCAATCCCTGCCGATGCGCCGCATGTCGCCGAGGCGCATGAATTCCTGAACTACATGATGAAGCCGGAAGTGATCGCCAAATCGAGCAACTACGTCTTCTACGCCAACGGCAACAAGGCGTCGCAGCAGTTCATCAATAAGGAGATACTCGAGGACCCGGCGATCTACCCGGACGAGGCGACGCTGGCGAAGCTGTTCACCATTGCACCATACGATTCCAAGACCCAGCGCGTCGTCACCCGCACCTGGACCAGGATCGTCACCGGGCAATAAGCGACGATCAAGGACCCCGGCACAGCGTGCCCGGGTCAATCTTTTCAGGGGATAGAATCAGGACGGAGTGGGACATGAAATCGCTTGGCAGCATCCGCAGGGATTTCGCGCCATGGAACGATCCGAACGCCAAGCCATACATCCAGTTCGACAAGGTCACCAAGAAGTTCGGTGACTTCACCGCCGTCAACAATTTGTCGCTGAACATTTTCGAGCGTGAGTTCTTTGCCCTGCTCGGGGCGTCGGGCTGTGGAAAATCGACGCTTCTGCGGATGCTCGCCGGCTTCGAGGAGCCGACTGCGGGCCGCATCCTGCTCGATGGCCAGGATCTGCGCGGGATTCCGCCATATCGGCGGCCGGTCAACATGATGTTCCAGTCCTATGCGCTGTTCCCGCATATGACGGTCGAAAACAACATCGCTTTCGGCCTCAAGCAGGACGGCATGCCGAAGCCCGAGATCGCAGCGCGCGTTGGAGAGATGCTGAAGCTGGTCAAGCTCGAGCAGTTCGCCAAGCGAAAGCCGCACCAACTCTCCGGCGGTCAGCGCCAGCGCGTCGCGCTTGCCCGCTCGGTCGCCAAAAGGCCGAAGGTGCTGCTGCTCGATGAGCCATTGGGCGCGCTGGACAAGAAGCTGCGCGAGGAAACACAGTTCGAGTTGATGGATCTGCAGCAGTCACTCGGCCTCACCTTCGTCGTCGTCACCCACGACCAGGAAGAGGCGATGACAATGGCCGACCGCATCGCCATCATCGACAAGGGCGAGGTGATGCAGGTGGCGACGCCGGCGGAAGTC
This sequence comes from Mesorhizobium sp. M0938, assembly GCF_040319125.1. NCBI lineage: Bacteria > Pseudomonadati > Pseudomonadota > Alphaproteobacteria > Hyphomicrobiales > Phyllobacteriaceae > Mesorhizobium > Mesorhizobium sp. M0938. Next base: position 70,997 of record NZ_JAMYNS010000017.1, read on the forward strand.
TACGAAGCGCCGGGTTCCCGCTTCGTCGCCGGGTTTGTCGGCAACGTCAACATGTTCGAAGGCAAGCTCGCGCGTGGCGAGGCCGGTGCCGCAAGCATCGACGCGGGCAACGGCATCACCATCCGAACCGAGAATGCCGGCAATGCCGCCACCGGCGCGGCCGTCGCCTTCGCCATCAGGCCGGAGAAGATCAAGATATCGTCGAAGAAGCCGGCCGGTGCCGTCAACGCCATCGAAGGCGAGGTCTACGATATCGCCTATCTCGGCGACATGACCGTCTATCACGTCAGGCTCGACGACGGTCACGTGGTGCGGGCGAGCACGATGAACGCAGCCCGCATCACCGAGGATCCGCTGAGCTGGAACGACCGTGCCTGGGTGTCGTTCCAGCCGGACGCCGGCGTCGTGCTGACGCGATAGGGGACGGTCATGTCGAATGCCGCTGTCACCGCTGCAGCAAGCTCTCAGACCACCGATGCTGGCAACTCCGCCCTGGTCAGATTGAGTGCCGCCTTCATTGGCCGTCTCGTCATCATCATCCCGTATCTCTGGCTGGTCTTCTTCTTCCTCGTTCCGTTCGTCATCGTCTTCAAGATTTCACTGTCGCAGACCGCGATCGCCATACCGCCTTACACGCCGGTGCTTGGCTTCGGCGACGGGTTTTCCGGTTTTCTCGCCCAGCTGAAACAGCTCAGCATCGATAACTACACTTGGCTGACGCAGGATGCGCTGTACTTCAATGCCTATGTGACGAGCCTCATCGTCGCCGCCATCTCGACGGCGCTGACATTGCTTGTCGGCTACCCGATCGCCTATGGCATGGCCCGCGCGCCGGCAACCCTTCGTCCGACTTTGCTGATGCTGGTGATCCTGCCGTTCTGGACCTCGTTCCTGATCCGCGTCTACGCCTGGATCGGCATTCTCAAGCCCGAGGGGCTGCTCAACCAGTTGCTGCTCGCCACCGGCATCATCAGCCAGCCGCTGATCATCCTCAACACCTACACTGCGATCTTCATCGGCATCGTCTATTCCTACCTGCCGTTCATGGTGCTGCCGCTCTATTCGTCCTTGGAAAAGATGGATTACTCGCTGATCGAAGCGGCCAAGGACCTCGGCTGCCCGCCGACCAGCGCCTTCTGGAAGATCACCTTTCCGCTGTCGCTGCCCGGCGTCATCGCCGGCTGCCTTCTGGTGTTCATCCCCGCCGTCGGCGAATTCGTCATTCCCGATCTGCTCGGCGGGTCGCAGACGCTGATGATCGGCAAAACGCTGTGGAACGAGTTTTTCGCCAACCGCGACTGGCCGGTGTCGTCAGCCGTCGCCGTCATCCTGCTGTTGCTGCTGATCGTGCCGATCATGCTCTTCCAGCGTGCCCAGGCCCGCGCCCAGGAACAAGACAAATGAATCCGACCTGGAGCCGTTTCAACATCACTTCGATCGTGCTGGGCTTTGCCTTTCTTTACCTGCCGATCGTCCTGCTTGTCGTCTTCTCCTTCAACGAGTCGAAACTGGTCACTGTCTGGGGCGGCTTCTCGACCAAATGGTACGTCTCCCTGTTCCACAACCAGGGCCTGATGGACGCCACCTGGGTGACAGCCCGCGTCGCCGTCATCTCGGCCACCGTGGCGACCGTGCTTGGCACGCTGGCGGCTCTCACCTTGACGCGCTACACGCGCTTCAAGGGCCGCATGCTGTTTTCCGGCATGGTCTTTGCGCCACTGGTCATGCCGGAAGTCATCACCGGCCTGTCGCTGCTGCTGCTCTTCGTCGCCGTCGGTCTCGATCGCGGCTTTCTCACCGTCACGCTTGCCCACATCACCCTGACCATGTGCTTCGTCGCCGTCGTCGTGCAGTCGCGCCTGGTCACGTTTGACCGCTCGCTGGAAGAAGCCGCGATGGACCTCGGCGCGCCGCCGGTGAAGACGTTTTTCCAGATCACGCTGCCCATCATCATGCCGGCGATCGTGTCCGGGTGGATGCTGGCTTTCACATTGTCGCTCGACGATCTTGTCATCGCCAGTTTCACCTCAGGGCCTGGCGCCACCACACTGCCGATGAAGATCTACAGCCAGGTTCGTCTCGGTGTGACGCCGGAGATCAACGCCGCCTGCACCATTCTGATCGCGGTCGTGGCGGTCGGGGTCATCATCGCTTCGCTCGCCAACAAGCGTCGCGAAGTCCAACGCCGGCGCGACGAGCAGGCTGCTCAGCGGGGGTGACGAACGGGCGGCGGCAGCAAACGCCGGCAGGAAGCACTTCTGACGACCACAGCAGCCTCGCTGCCTATTCTCCGGAAACGCCGCGGCTTATCGGCGAAATGAACGGCGTGCTCCACGTTCCACCGACGAAGAACGAAGACTGGTTGGGACCCTGGTTATTTGTCTGCGTGGCTGCCTGGTCCGCCTGAATGATGCCGCCGGACAGCGCCAGCCCGCGCCCCGCATAGGAGGCGATGCCGGAAAGCCAGACCTTGTACTTAGCCGAATTCGCTTCGGCCTTGTCGATCTTCGCCACGCCGTTCGAAATGCTTGCCTTGAGTTCGGCTCCGTCGATCGGCAGCGTTCCGTCGGAGACATCGTCGAGCGCGAAGAACCCACCCTGTTCGCTGTGTTTGAGAAACGCCGGCAGATCGAGCCGGCTCAACGCGCCCTGGCCGAATTTCGCCGAAACCGAGCCGTCGGCGTTTTCGAAAATAGAGTCCCAGGTTCTGCCCGGCCCCTTGAGGATGACCGAAACGGTTCCCCTACCGATCGGTACCAGTCGCGTCATTCCGGCTGCGGTGCCAAAGGCGCCGCCGTCGACGTCGGAGGCGAGCAGCCTGATCTCGACCTGCGTGCCTCCCGGCTTGCGGTCGAAACGAAGACTGCTCTGGATGTTGCCGCCAAAGGCCGATGCATCCGAAATATCGAAGACCGCAAGACCGTTCTTGACCTGGGCGGTGGCGGCGACGTTGGCAAGCTGGATGGCCCCTGCGGTCGCCTGCGCTGCCGACAATCTGAGATCGAGATTGATCCGGTCGGCGACGCTTATGTCGATTTCGCCGGGGCCGGTACCGTTTGTAGGCGCCAGGGGCGTAAAGGCGGAGAGAAACGACCGCAAGTCGAGCGTGTCGAAGGCGAGCGTACCGGCGATCACCGGCCGCGCCTCGCCAAAGGAGAAGTCCAGCGCACCCATTCCCGGATTGTCGTCCAGGGCGATCTCGGTGTTTTCGAATTTAATGCGGCCGGAGGTCGCCGTGACTTTGCTGGAAACGGAAACCGAGCCGATTGCCGCGCCAGGCGCTATGCCGGCCTGCGACCATTCGAGCACGCGCCTGAGCGAGGGTGCGGCAAATTTCGCCTGTCCGTCGAAATAGGCGTTCTCGGACATGCTGGCCACGCCGTCGAATGAAAAAGTGGCAGGGGCCGCCTTGAAGGAAAGCGTCATCGGCGCAGCACCTCCCGCAAACAACACCAGCGGGTTCGACGATGCTGCATCGACGGCGACGCTTTCGCCGCGCCAGATCCCGGTCGCCGACAGCGTCGCATTGCTGTTCATTGCGGCCCAGTTCGCCTGTCCGCTCAAGCTGCTCACTATCTCAGTGTCTTTGCCATCGACGGCGGTCACCACGCGGCCGTTCCTTAACTCCACGGTGCCGAACGGATCTGCCGGCAGCTTGCTCAGGTCCGGTTTGGCTGGATTGGTGCTGACCACGGCGCGAGCGGTGTCGATGGAACGCGTGATGCGCCCGCCCGAAGGCAGGGCGGGTATGAAAAGCCCATTTGCTGCGCGTTGAACCCTGATCGTCGGCCGGATCAGCCGCGCCGTCGAGAACACCACGTCGCCACGCAGCGCGGCCATGGCGGAGAGATTGACCTCGACCCGTTCGGCCTCGATCACCGGCGGCGCGTCGGTCTCTGTCCATTGGGAAAGCGTCACGTCGGTCAGGATGGCCCGGAAATTCGGCCAGACCTCGATCCGCGGTGCGCCGTCGATGGTGACCCGGAAACCGCTCCACGCACTCATTTCCCAGGCGATGCGATCGCGCACGATGCGGGTCGAGGCAACGAGCGGCAAGGCAGCGACGGCCAGCGCGATGACGAGCACGGCAACGCCGATCGCCCATATTCCGCGCCGGATCAAAGGTGATGGCATGTCGCCCCGTATGCTTCCATTCCGACAAAAATAGCCCGACGGGTGTAACCCACGGCTGACGCATTTCAAGTCTTTATGGCCCAGCGATGGCATTTGCGCACATCCACGTCGCTCGGCCGAACAAAATCTTGCTCTGCTGCGCTGCGATATGCATAAGCGGTGGTGACCGCGGAGGAACTATCATGGCTGGCGACGCACCGCTCTGGGCACCGACGAAAGACCAGGTCGACGCCGCGCCGATGACCGCCTTCATGAAGGCCGCCACTGCCGGAACTGGCAAGGTTTTTTCCTCCTATGCCGATCTACATCGTTGGTCGATCGACGATCGCGAGGCGTTCTGGAGCCTGGTCTGGGATTTTTGTGGGGTCGTTGGCGACAAGGGAGAGCGCGTGCTCGTCGATGGCGAGAAGATGCCCGGCGCCGCGTTTTTTCCCGACGCGAAGCTGAACTTCGCCGAGAACCTCCTGAAGAAGACCGGCCTCAGCGATGCTATCGTCTTTCGCGGCGAGGACAAGGTGGAGCGCCGGCTCTCCTGGAATGAGCTGCATGCGCTGACCTCGCGGCTGCAGCAGCTTTTCCTGTCGCTTGGGGTGAAAATCGGCGATCGCATCGCCGCCATGATGCCCAACATGCCGGAGACCGTCGCCGCCATGCTGGCAACAGCTTCGATCGGCGCTGTCTGGTCTTCCTGTTCTCCCGATTTCGGCGAACAGGGCGTGCTCGACCGGTTCGGCCAGATCGAGCCGGTCGTCTTCATCGCGCCCGACGGCTATTGGTACAATGGCAAGGCGATCGAGGTCGCCGACAAGATCGCCGCCGTTGCGACAAAGCTTCCTACCGTGCGCAAGATCCTGATCGTCGACTATCTCGGAACGTCGACGGACGTGGCGGCGACCATCGAGAAGGCGACTGCGCTGGACGAGGCGCTCTCATCCGTCGCGGCCAAGGCGGTCACGTTCGAGAGATTGCCGTTCGCGCATCCGCTCTACATCCTGTTTTCTTCCGGAACGACCGGCATCCCCAAATGCATCGTCCATTCGGCCGGCGGAACGCTGATCCAGCACGTCAAGGAAGAACGGCTCCATGCCGGCCTGCTCGACGGCGACCGCTTCTTCTATTTCACCACTTGCGGCTGGATGATGTGGAACTGGCTGGTGTCCGGCCTGGCGTCGGGCGCAACCCTTCTGCTCTATGATGGCTCGCCCTTCCACCCCGACGGCAACGTGCTGTTCGATTTTGCCGACGCCGAGAAAATGACCTATTTCGGCACCTCGGCCAAATTCATCGATTCCGTGCGCAAGGCCGGGCTCAAACCGATCCGCACGCATGATCTTTCCACCGTGCGCACGATCTCCTCCACCGGCTCGCCACTGTCGCCGGAAGATTTCCGCTTCGTCTATGACGGCATCAAAAAAGACGTGCATCTCGCCTCGATCTCCGGCGGCACCGACATCGTCTCCTGCTTCGTGCTCGGCGTGCCGACGCAACCGGTATGGACCGGAGAGATCCAGGGGCCTGGCCTCGGCCTCGCCGTCGATGTCTGGGACGACGATGGCCGCCCGCTCAGGCAGGAGAAGGGTGAGCTCGTCTGCACAAAGGCTTTTCCGGCAATGCCGATCGGCTTCTGGAACGATCCCGAAGGCAAGAAATACCACGCTGCCTATTTCGAGCGCTTCGACAATGTCTGGTGCCATGGCGACTTCGCCGAATGGACCGCCCATGGCGGCCTGATCATCCATGGCCGGTCCGACGCGACCCTCAACCCGGGCGGCGTGCGGATCGGCACGGCGGAGATCTACAATCAGGTTGAGCAAATGCCGGAAATCCTGGAAGCGCTGTGCATCGGCCAGGATTTCGACAACGATGTGCGCGTTGTGCTGTTCGTGCGGCTGGCTGCGGGCGTTGAACTCGACGCCGAGCTGGAAAAACGCATCCGGGCGAAAATCCGCAGTGGGGCGAGCCCTCGCCACGTGCCGGCCAGGATCGTCGCCGTCACCGATATTCCGCGCACCAAATCGGGCAAGATCACCGAGCTTGCGGTGCGCGACATGGTGCATGGCCGCGCCATCAAGAACAAGGAGGCGCTCGCCAACCCCGAAGCGCTGGAGCTGTTCCGCGATTTGCCGGAATTGGCCGACTAAGCAAACGGAACGGCGCCGCCATTCGAGTTGATGGGCGCCGGGCGAGCATGGTTAACCAAATATCTCGCTCGAATTTACCTAGATTTCATGAGTGGTACACATTGGTAAATTTTCGGCGCCGCTGGTAAGGTTTTGTTAACGGCCGGCGTCGATAGTCGTGCGTAACTTGAGGGAGAAATCCCGTTCCTCTAAATCCCCAGAGGATCTGAATTCGCTCAAGCCCCGTTGTGACAGCAATCCCATTATTCAAGGCGTCCTGTTGGACGCCTTTTCTTTTAGAGCATCGGACCCAAAAGGGGCCGGTTTTGGGAGAATCCGATGCTCAAACAAAGATCAAGCGGCGACAGGTTCGACTGGAAAGTCCGCCGCCCTAATCCGCAAGCACGCGGGTTGACGGAAACGCGACTTCGACCAGAGTGCCCTCGCCAGGCGTCGAGTTGATGGCGAACCGGGCCCGGTTGGCCTCGACCATGGCCTTGGTCAACGGCAGCCCGAGACCGGTGCCGTCGCCGCGCCCGCGCTTCAGAGCGTTGATCTGCTTGAACGGCTTAAGCGCCTGCTCGATCTCGGACTGGCTCATGCCGATGCCGGTGTCGCGCACCCGCATCACGACGTCGCCGGAGATCTCATAGGCTGTCGATACGATCACCTGGCCGCCGGCCTGCGTGTAGCGGATGGCATTCGACAGGATATTCAACGCGATCTGGCGCACGCTGCGCAGGTCAGCCACCACTTCCGGCAGTCGAGAGGCGAAGCTGGAGCGGATGATGACCCGTTCGCGGTTGGCTTGCGGCTGCATCATCGCCACCGTCTCGGCCAGCGTGTCGTTGAGCGACACCGCCTCATAGGCCATCTCCTGCTGGCCGGCCTCGATTTTCGAGATGTCGAGCAGGTCGTTCACCAAGTCGAGCACGTGGTTGCCCGACCGGTTGATGTCGCGCAGATAGTCGCGGTAGCGGTCATTGGCGACCGGCCCGAATTTCTCGTCGACCATCAACTCGGAAAATCCGATGATGGCGTTGAGCGGGGTGCGGATCTCGTGGCTGATGCGGGCGAGGAACTCGGTCTTCTGCGAGGAGGCGCGCTCGGCCACTGCACGCGCCTGGGTCAGATCCTCTTCGGCTCGCTTCCACTGGGTGATGTCGCGCACCACCGCACAGAACCCGCTGTCATTGGGCAGTCTGCCGATGGTCATGAACAGCGGAATGAAGCGCCCCTGCGCCTCGCGTCCGATCACCTCGCGGCCGTCGTTGAGTACGCTCGCCACGCCGGGCTCGGACAATCCGTCGAGATAGTCGCGCGCCGCGCGCTGGCTTTCGATCGCAAACAGCGAAAAGAAGGGTTTGCCGGTCACCTCGTCGCTGTCGAAACCGAACAGCGCTTCCGCCGGGCGGCTGATCGAGCGGATCGTTCCGTCACGGCCGATCAGCACGACCCCGTCGGTCGCGGTGTCTATGATGGTGCGCATCTCGGCGATGCGCGCCTTGAGCTCGGAAATATCGGGCTGGGTCTGGTCGTCGGCGGCGCCCTGCGGAACAGCTGTTGCCTCGTCGCCGGACCGGCGCACGACCAGCATCAGCGCCTTGCCGCCACGCCACGGTACCGAGCGCAGAATAGCCTCGATCGGGAACTCCTGACCGTCATGCGTCTTCAACCGCAGCGCGTGATCTGTTCCGTCGGAGGCTTTGTCGTCGTAAGGATCGGCAAACAGCGCGCCGAGACCACCTGCGGCCTCAAGATCATTGAGCGTGTCATAGCCGGTCAGGTTGAGGAATTCCTCGTTCGCATAATGGAGATCGTCGCCGGAATGGATGAGCAGGGGCACCGGCAGCTTGCCGAGGATCGAAGTGTCGGGAGCGTTGTTGCCATCCGCTGTCGAAAAAGCCGATGGCACGAACCCTTCGAGCTTGAGCGGCGGCACCTGCGGGGATGGCCGCTCGACAGGCGCCGGCTCCGCGTCACCGGCATTGCCAATGTCATCGGCTGACGAACGGCTTTCATCCTCGTCGGATGGCGCCCAGTCCTCGCTGTCTTCCGCATCGCGGAAATCGGCAGCCGTCATGCTGTCGTCGTCTTCGGCCGTCGGCCGATCGTCCGTATCGGCGGGTTCGGTGATCTCTTGCGCCGCCTTGTCCGGCTCCGAAACCGGGGCACCGTCGCCATTGTCGGCGACATAGTCCCGCTCGGCGTAGTCGAGCAGCGAGCCTGAGATGTTGGACCTGGTTGCTTCCGGCTGCTCGCCGTCGAGCCTTGCGACATCCTTCTCGTCTTCGGCATCGGTCGGTTCGGCCGCTGCCGTTTCTGCCGACGTTGCAGCATCGGGCTGTTCGGTCGAGGGATTGTCCTTCTTGAGCCGCTCGCCGATCTCACGGAATGCACTGCGTTCCAGCGTCGACAGGCCTTTGTCGTTGGCGGGCTGCCTGTGCTCGGCCAGCCGGATCACCTTGTCGGCAAAGCGCCGCTCCGGCTTCGGCACGATGGTCAGCGCCGGCACCTCGCCCTGGAACGGGTCGGTTTCATCAGGCGTCTCGGCGACTTCCGGCTCGACGGCTGCGGGGGCCTCCGCATTGGGGATAAGCGCCATGCCGATCGCTTCCGGATCGACCACCGCATCGCCGATGCGGGCCACGCCGAAACCGCGAAAACCTTCGAAGGCACGGCTGCGGCTGTAGACAGGCAGTGCGGCCAGGTCGACGGGTATCTTGAAATCGGTGCCGGCAACAGGCCATAGCACCGAGCGGCCGGACCAGGTGTCGCGCCGGTCGAGCAGGCCGGCGATCTCCCCTGAAGCATCGAGGTCGAAGGTGGCCGCGACGTCGCTGAAGCGCCGGCCGATCACATCGGCGGCAGGCTTGCCGACGAGCTCCGCGAATTCCGGCGACAGGGCACTGAATTTTCCTTCAGCGTCGGTACGCCAGACGAAACGCAGGGGCGCCGCCCCTCGGTCAATCGAGAGGATTGCACGCTCAGTCGGGGAGGCGGCGGCGCCCTGTGTGGTACGTTCCGCCGGCGCATCCGCCTGGACATGCCCGGTCGCATCCGGTCGGCCCGGCTTTTGCGTTTCATCCTCGCTGGCACTGAAATACCAATGATCATGCTGCGCGGGCGCTCTGCCGGCCGGGGCGCTGGCGCTATCGGCCGCTTCCGGCCTCAGCCCGGTCGCATCGGGCCGGGTCGAATCGGAAACGTCATGCTCTCCAGACACCGAAGTGTCTTCTCCGGCTGCCGGGCCTGTCTCCGCTGCCGCATCCGCCTTCGCGGCTGTTGCCGGCGCATTGTCCTGTTCTGCTTTTTTCCGGAACGCGGCATCGTGTGCTGCCGCACCGGTGCCGGTTTCCATCGCCGTGATGTCCTCGCCGTCGGCGTCAAGCTGGTCCTCGTCGATCACCACCAGCAGGTGCCGCTCCTCCGTCAGCCGGGCGAGACCGGCCGGATAGGAAGTGGTGCCGCCTGGAACGAGGCGTTTGACGATGCGATCGCTCTCGTTCGCCACATCGGCCACAAGCGCTGCCAGCGTCTCGGGCAAGATGCCGAGCGCCGAAAAACCTTCCGAAGCGGCCTCGATGTTGCCCTTGGCGTCGACGAAGGCGATGAAATGACCGTCTTCGGTAAAGCCGCTGATGGCCCGATCGGCGATCTCGGCAGCGCTGCGCGAGCCGGTCTGTGCCGCCGGCACCGCCAGCATGATCGCGTTTTCGCCGTCAGGCATCGTCACCGCGCTGGCCAGCAAGCCAACCGCGCGGCTGGTCAGGCCGGTTGCCAGCCGCACCGTGATGGCGCGGTCGCGGCCGATCTGTGGAAAACCGCTTGTCGCCATGATCTGGCGCCTGGCGATCAGCGGCAGCCCTGTCGAGGCGCCGATGATGGCCTCGATGTCGGGGTAGCCGAACACCGCCGCTCCTGGCCCGTTTGCCCAGATCACCTGTTCGAGGTCTGCCGACAGAAGGACGATCGCGTCGCCGGCGGCAAAGCGCTGGCGGATCGTGTCGAGCACGGCAACATCGAGGAAGGAGTAGTTTTCGGACGGCATGCGCTTGGCGGACCTCTTGGCGAATCCTCACGGAACGGGCAGTTTTCCGGTTAACGTTTTGTTAATAAAAGCCGATAGCGCGAAGGTCCACAAGCCACAGCGTGCAACCGCTGGAATCTCTGGGCTCGTGGTTAACGCAGGGAAAGAATTTTATGGTGCACTGCAACAAAGATATTGCAATGCACAAAATTTGCCTTTATATTGCCATCATACATGAACGAGACGGCTTTCTGTCAAAGCCGCCGCCGCCGCCCAAAGGATGGAAAATGTCCAGGACCAAGACTGCCGAAACGATCGAAAACGTTGAATTCCCGAGCTTCGACGCCTCCAAGGCCACCGACCAGATCCGTGCTTTCGCCGAAAAGGGCGTCGAGCAGTCGAAAGAGGCCTATGCCAAGCTGAAGACCGGCGCAGAAGAGACCCAGAAGGCTCTGGAGTCGACTTTCGAGACCGCCAAGACCGTTTCCAACGACTTGTCGCTCAAGACCATCGCCGCTCTGCGCGCCAATACCGAAGCCGGCTTCTCGCATTTCGAAGCCCTGATCGGCGCCAAGTCGCTGTCGGAAGTGGTCGAGCTGCAGACAGCATTCCTGCGCAAGCACGTCGAGATGGCCGTCGAGCAGGCAAAGGATTTCCAGACCGTCACCTCCAAGGCGGCCGAGGACGTCTCCAAGCCGATGAAGACCGCCTTCGAGAAGGCGATGAAGGAAATTAAGGCCGCCTAATATTTGCGCATACTTTGAAGATGCAACAAAACGTCGCATTTCTTCGGAAGAGATTATGTGAGATATAGTGGTCAAAGCGAATACCCGGCGGGTGGAACCTCCTCCCTCTGCTCTCCGGGGTGACCAGCCAGCACCTCCTCCCGCTGGCTCGTAACAGGAAAAGGCCGGCACCTCCTCCCGCCGGCCTTTTTCTTTGCCCGGCGAAAAAAGCGGCGATCTTTGCCTACAGCGCCGCGCGTCCTCCTGGGCGCGCAAAGGACGCTGTAGAACTTTCGATTTCGCGCGTGATCATTTCGGAAAATCGGTTCTGATTTCGGGGCACGGGCGGCCAAAAGCCTTGAATTAAACTCCGATAGCCCGTATGGACGCATCGCCGAACGACAGAGCGGGTCCAGGGGGAATGATTGTCCATCTCGATCCCGCTCGGGCAAACGTGCCGTTGTAGCTCAGATGGTTAGAGCGCCGGATTGTGGATCCGGAGGTCGCTGGTTCGATCCCAGCCAACGGTACCACCCCTTTTCCATTAAGCGATTTGATTCTGTTATGAAATTTTGTCTTTGACAGCAAGCGCGGCGAACGTTGAGCCTTCGAGGCGGGCCGTCATCAGCGCCTATTTAGGCGGTGTTGCCGCCTAGCCTTTTGTTTTTGCGCAATTCCCTAGGGAAGCGCTAAGCGCTTTTTCCGGGAAAACCGTTTCACACTTATCCCGGAATTGCTCTAGCACCGTACGAACGATGAGAACTCCGTCTGTGTTACTTTACCGGGAGCAGGTGATCCTGCAGGCGGTTCCAGGGGTGCATGCGGTTGGCGACCTGCACCGCGATCGGGTGAAACGGAACTGGCTTCATGTTGGTGACCGGCAGCGACATCTGCTCATCCGTACGCCGACCTGCCGCCCAGCGGCCGATTTCCTGGCCAAGTGACATCGAAAGTGCCACGCCACGACCGGAATAGACGCCCCCAAACACAAGACCCGGCCCCAGGCGATAAAGGCGCGGCCGGCGGTCGGGCACCACGGCGAACGTCCCGTGCCAATACTCCACCATCTCCGGCTTGCCGCCGAAGGCGAGAAAGGCCTTGCCCAGCATGCGCGAGACCTTGGCGCGGCCGCGGTCGGCCTCGTCGAACCAGAACGTATGCGTCCCGCCGCTGACCAGCCGATTGTCGCGGTCGTAGTGGAAATAACGGATGTCGTTGCGCATATCGGATACGGCAGGATTGCCGACAAGGACCTTCGCGCGCATGTCCTCAGACAGCGGGTTGGTCGCCGCCTGAAACACCTTGAGCGGCACCAGCGTCTTCTTGAGGCCCGGCCAGATGTCGCCGGTCAACGCATTGGTCGCCAGCACCACCTCCGGTGCAGTGACGCTTCCTGATGCGGTGAAGACGCGCCAGCCGCCTTCCACCTTCTCGATGCGCGTTGCCCGGGAGTTCTCGAGGATGGTCACGCCTTCACGTTCCAGCGCGGCCGCAAGGCCGATGGTCATGGCAAACGGATTGATGTGGCCCGAATTGTGCACCATCCAGCCGCCGAGATAGGGACTGCCAATGCGCGCAGTGACTTCGTCGCGGTCAAGGCTGGAGACATTGGCGCCGAAGGCTTTCCACTCCTCGTAAAACTGGCGCGTGCGAACAAGCGTCGCCTCGGTGTGCGCGGGCTGGATCCAGCCTTCCTGCACCTGGTGTGCATCGATATTGAAGCGCTGCATCAGGCCGAAGGCGACGCCGGCCGCGTCTGCCACCATGCGGTTGTAGCGGTCGCCGATGGTCTTACAGTACGCCGCTTCGAACTCCGAAGGCGATGCCTTGGAATGATGCGAGATGACGAGGCCGTTGTTGCGGCCGGACGCTGCCGATCCGATCTCGTTGCCTTCCAGGAGGATCACATCGACGCCGCTGTCGCGCGCCCCCAGCGCTGCGGCCATGCCGGTGAAGCCGCCGCCGACGACCAGCACGTCCGTCTTCAGGTCGCCTTGCAGCGCGGGAGCGGTTTGGCGCACGTTCGCAGTCTTGCGCCAGAGATGCGGGGTTTTCCAATCGACTTCAAACATGAAGCACTTCCTCGGTGGCCCCGCCGAGATAGTGCTCGCTCAGCGCTGAATGCTCGGTCATTTCCAGTGCAGGGGCATGAAGCTTCACCTTGCCGGTGTTCAAGAGATAGGCGTAGTCGCCGCATTCGAGCGCAAGCTGGACGTTCTGCTCGACGAGCAGGATCGAAATACCGTTGCGCGACAGATCGAGGATGATGCGGAAGATCTGGTGCACGATCTTCGGCGCAAGGCCGAGAGACGGTTCGTCGAGCATCAGAAGTCTCGGCTCGGCCATCAGCGCGCGGCCGATCGCCAGCATCTGCTGCTGGCCGCCGGACATGCGGCTCGCCAAGCCGTTGCGCCGTTCCTTCAACACCGGAAAGAGCTCGAATGCCTCGGCGCGCAGCGTTTCAAAGCTCTTGCCGCCACGGCCGATATGGGCAGCGACTAGATTTTCCTCGACCGTCAGGCGCTGGAAGATCTGCCGGCCTTCCGGGCAGTGGGTGATGCCGAGGCGCACGACCTGCTCGGGCCGCAGGCCGGTGACGTCGCGCCCTTCAAAGGTGATGCTGCCTGCGGTCGGACGCGCCACGCCGGAGATGGAGTTGAGCAGCGTCGTCTTGCCGGCGCCGTTCGGGCCGAGCACGACGACGATCTCGTGCGGATCGACTTCGAGGTCTAGGTCTTCAAGAACGCCGACGCGCCCGTATCCCGAGCTGAGCCCGGCGATCCTGAGCAGCGGCTCGGATGTCGTCGATGTCATTGGCGGTTCCCAGATAGGCGAGTTGGACCTCGGTGCTGGCCTGCACCTCGGCGGGCGTGCCCCGAAAAAGCAGCTTTCCGTGATGCATGACGATGATGCTGTCGCAGAGCGCCATGACCAGATCCATGTCGTGCTCGACGACGATCATGATCCGGTCAGGCGAACGCAGCGCGGTGAGTTTGGCAGTCAGCTCCGCCGTCTCGTGATGGTTCAATCCGGCGGCTGGCTCGTCAAGCAGCAAGACGCGTGGGTTGCAGACCAGCGCGCGGGCGATTTCCAGCATACGTTGCCGGCCATAGGGCAGGCCGCCGGCATCGGCCTCGGCATAGCCCTGCAGGTCGAAGAAACGCAATATCTCCATGCATTTTTCGCGACGGCGCTGCCGCTGCGCCGTGGCGTAGGGCGGCCAGACCACTTCCTTCCAGGTTCCTGCGACCTCGGCGGGATAGAAACAGACTTCCAGGTTCTCGATCACCGTCATCTGATCGAAGAGGCGGATGTTCTGATATGTGCGGGCGACACCCGAATTGGCGATCTGGTATTTCTTGAGCCCGTCGAGGCGCTTGCCGTTGAGCGTGATCGACCCCGAGGAGACCGTGTAGGAGCCCGCGGTCATGTTGATGAGCGTCGACTTGCCGGCGCCGTTCGGTCCGATCACGCCGTGGATCATGCCAGGGGTGAAGGAGGTCGATACGTCGTCAATGGCAACGACCTCGCCATACTCCTTGCGAAGGCTCTGAAAGACCAGCGTCATTTTCCGAAAAGCCCCCGGATGAGCTTCTCAGGCCCGAAGCTGCGCGGCACGATGCCAGCCGGGCGCACGATGATAAGGAAAATCATCAGCAGCCCGAGGAAGAGGATGCGCCACTCGGCGAATTCGCGCAGCACTTCCGGCAGCAGGATCAGGATTGCCGCACCGGCGACGATGCCGAGAATGTTGCCGATGCCGCCAACCACGATCATCAGCACGATCAGCACGGATTCCTGAAGCGTGAAACTCTCCGGGCTGACGAAGCGCTGTGAGGCGCCGAAGATCGCGCCGGCGATCGAGCCGATCGTCGCGGAGGTGGCGAAGGCGGCGAGCTTGGCGTTGGTGGTGTTGATGCCGATGCCGCGCGCGGCGTCCTGGTCTTCGCGGATCGCGGCCCAGGCCTTGCCGAGGATCGAACGCTCCAGCCGCCAGGCCACCACGCCGGCGATGACCACGACGACAAGCAGCAGCCAGAAGAAGTCGACGGGGCGGGCGATCTGCAAGCCGAGGATCGAGGCCTTGTCGAGACGGGCGATGCCTTGTGGTCCGCCGGTGAGCCAGTCGAGATTGTTGATGATGATGCGGATGATCTCGCCGAAGCCGAGCGTGACGATGGCGAGATAGTCGCCGCGCAGTCTGAGCACCGGGATGCCGAGCAATATGCCGGTTATCGCGCCAAGGCAGGCAGCGATGACCAGAATAAGCAGGAAAGGCAAGTGCAGGTCGAACTGGGGGCTGGCAAGCAGCGCATAGGTGTATGCGCCAACCGCATAGAACGCGACGAAGCCGAGATCGAGCAGTCCCGTATAGCCGATCACGATGTTCAGGCCGATGCCGAGCAGGATGTAGATCAGCAGGCTGTTGATGACGCGGACGTAGTAGTTGGGCAGAAATGGCGTCGCCACGATCAATGCGATCGCGATGGCGAAGACGAGCAGCGGAACGATCCGGCTTGAACGCGGCCTGACAGCGGTGCGAGCCTCGGCAACGGACATCAGAACTCCCTCTTGTACACGACGCTTTCCTCGGACACGGTCTCGCCCAATATGCCGGCGGGACGAACGAGAAGCACGAGTATGAGGATCGCGAAGGTGAGCACGTCGCGATATTCGGTGCCTAGCACGCCATGGGTGACGACAGGCAGCAGCGCGGTTCCGCCAACTTCGACGAAGGCGAGGATGAAGGCGCCAAGCATGGCGCCGGGAATGGAGCCGATGCCGCCGAGGATCGCGGCTGTGAATGCCTTCAGCCCAATGACCGCGCCCATGGTTGGCGACATGATGCCGTAATAGCTGGCATAGAGGATGCCGCCCGCCGCGCCGAGCAGCGGCCCGACGAAGAACACCATCGAGATCGCGCCGTTGACGTTGATGCCCAGGAGCTGCGCCGTGGGGCGGCTTTCCGATACGGCGCGCACGATGATGCCGATACGGCTGCGATTGACGAGGAAATGGAGGCCGAACATCAACACGAAGGCGGCGACCAGGATGCCGATCTGCATCGAGGTGATGGTGCCGCCCATCACCTCGTAGCGGACGACGGGAAAGAAGCTCGGGAAGGCAACCGGCTGCGGGCCGGCGAGAATCTGTATGCCGGTGACGAGCGACAGCGAAACGCCAAGCGAGGAGAGCATCGGCGCAAGGCGGGTGGAGTTTCTGAGCGGCTTGTAGGCAACTCTTTCAATGCCGACGCCCACCGCGCCGACCAGGAAAATCGCTACGACAAAGGCCATGGCAAGCGCAATGGCGCCTGCCATGCCGACATCGCCGACGAGCATGCTGAGCAGCAGAAAGGCGACATAGGCGCCGAGCATGAACATCTCGCCATGGGCGAAATTGATCATGCGCAGCACGCCATAGACCATGGTGTAGCCGAGCGCGATCAGCGCGTAGATGGAGCCGATGGTCAAGGCATTGACCGTCTGTTGAATGAGGTTTCCCAGCATGGGCTGGCGTCCTGTGCAAGGGGTTCCGATCAACCGGTCGAGCCGGAAAGGCAAACGCTCGACACGGCCGCCGCACTTTGTCAGGCGAGGCCGTCGACAGGCAATGGGAGCCGCATGCGAAGGGCAGGCGGCTCCGGCGCCAGGCTGCTATTTCGAGCCGACAAGCTGGAAGTTCGACCCTTCGACCTTGTAGAGGTAGGATGGGGCGACTTTAAGTTCGCCTGTCTCGTCGAATTCCAGTTCGCCGACGGCGGTATTGACCTTGACCGCATGCAGCGCCGCGTTGAGGTCCTCGCGCGTCAGGCCCTTGGTGGTCTTCAGCACCTGCTCGAGGATCTGGCCCTGGACATAGCCGTAGATCGAGTAGGGCCCGGCTTCCTCGCCGTACTTGGCCTTGTAGGCCTTGGCGAAATCGGCGATTGCCGGCGAGGCATCCATCGGCGGCACCTGGATGGCGACGAGCGTGCCCTGGACGCTGGGTTCGCCAGCCTGCTTGATGAGGTCCGGCGTATAGCCGCCGTCGGGCACGATCAGCGTTGCGGCGATGCCCTGCTCGTGCATCTGCTTTGCAAACAGCGCCAGCTGCGGCATGACGGCACCGAGGTAGATCACGTCAGGCTTCTTCGGTTTGATTTGCGCCAGGACGGCGGTGAAGTCCACGTCGCTCGGCGCAACGGCAATGGTGTTGAGAAGCGTGCCGCCGCCAGCCTGGAAGTTCTTGGCGAAGATTTCGGAGATTCCCTGCCCGAAAACCTGCTTGTCGTTGACGACAAGGGCGGTCTTGGCGCCGAGCTTGCCGATCGCATGTTCGGCCGGCAGCAGCGCACCGGCCAGGTCGTTGGCGACCGGACGCACCATGAATTTATAGCCCTGCTTGGTGAGCGAGGGGTTGGAGCCGAAGGTCATCGTCGGCAGCGTGCAGTCCTCGTAGATCGGCAGAGTTGACTGGGCGACACCGGAATTGAAGTTGACAAGGCCAAGGACCACCTCGTCATTGTCGCAGAACTTCTGCGCCACGAGCGTTCCTTCACGCGGGTCTGCCTTGTCGTCTTCCTGCTCATAGGCGACGGTCACGCCATTGACCCCGCCGTCGGCGTTCAGCTTGTCGACGTAGAGCTTGAAGCCGTTATGCCATGTGGTGCCGAAATAGGCCTGCGGGCCGGAGAGCGGAGCCGACAGACCAACCGTGACCTGCTCGGCCATGGCCGGCACTGCGAACAGCGATGCTCCGAAAAGAAGTGCGGCGGTAGATTTCTTCATGATGGTTCCCCTTGACTACTGATCACTACGGGAGCGGCCGTTGCGGTCTTCAACTCCCTTGTGATCCATCGAAGCAGACAAAGAGGCTGTCGTCAAGAAAGTGTCGACACTATTGCGTTCAATTTTGTGGTCAGATACCGATTAGACGTCGCGAGTCCTTCGGCGGCGCTTCAGTTCGGCGCCATTGTCGGGCGCGAAAACCCTAAGCAAGGCGTCCTTGAGCGCTTGCTGCGTGGCGGAGACGGTCATTTCGATATGTTCGCGCAACAGTTTCGCGCCATTCTCCGCGTCGCGCTTGACGGCGGCGTCGACGATCGCCGAGTGGGAGGTGATCTGTGCCCTGTCATGCGAGGGGTGTTCGATCTGGATGCGCCTGATGAAGCGAATGCGCGCATTGATGGAGGCAAGCTGGCCGACGATTTCCGGATTGCCGGAAAGTTCGGCGATGAGCAGATGAAAGCCTTCGTCCTCCGCCAGGATGATGTCCGGCGGCTGGTTCGGGTAGACATCGACGATCGCTTCCCAATACTGCCGCAAACGGTCGATCTCGCTGTCATCCGCGCGCTCGCACATCAGCTTGAAGGCGGCGCATTCGATGATGGAGCGCAATTCGTAAAGGTCGAGCAGGCCTTCGGTGCTGAGGCTCCTGACGAAGAAGCCGCGATTGGGCGTCAGCGAAACGAAGCCTTCCGAGGCAAGCCGGTTCAGTGCCTCGCGGATCGGGGTGCGCGACACGCCGAGGCTGCGCGAAAGCTGGACCTCGTTGATGCGCTCGCCGGGCTTGAGCTTGAACTCGACGAGAAGCTTGCGGATGGTGTTGTAGGCGCGTTCGCTGCTGTCGGCGCTGCGGCGCGTTTCGGCGTCGCTCGTAAGGGACGGCTCGCTGTCGGCGCCGGTCTCGGCTTGTTCGGTCATGAAGATTCCAATCTGATTTGTCTGCAGCCTGTGTCGACACTTTATGATGCGCCTTTCTTTCCCAACTTCCTGTGAATGGCAAGCCGAAGGTTCAACCCCGGAGACAACGATGATCATAGGCATTCTTGGCGTCGGGCATCTGGCGGCGTCCATGCTGGCTGGTTTCCTGCGTTCAGGGCTCGACCCCGCAGCAATCCTCCTGTCTCCACGTGGCAAGGCCGCGGTGCTTTCCGCCCGGCACGGCTTTCAGCTTGCGGCCGACAATCGCGACCTCGTCGAACGGTCGGACGTCGTGGTTCTTTCCGTGCGGCCTCAGCACGCGCCGGAGACGGTTGCAGGCTTGCCGTGGCGCATCGGACAGACAGTGGTGTCGGTCTGTGCCGGCGTGCCTTTGTCGCGGCTTGATGTTGCACCCGCGCGCGCCGTGCGCGCCATGCCGTTCACCGCTTCCGAGATCGCCGCCAGCCCGACGGTCTATTTCCCCGACCTCGGAGAGGCGCGGGCGGTTCTCGATCGGCTCGGACCCTCGATTGCGCTCCCCAGCGAAAAGGACTTCGAGGTGGCGACGGTCAGCGCCGCAGTGTACGGCTGGGCGCAGGATCTGATCCGCAAGACGGCTGAATGGTCGAGTGCCGAAGGCCTCGACCCGGCAATTTCCCGCCGGCTGGCGGCGATGACCTTCGTGGCGGCCGGGCAGCTGATTGCCGAGAAGGATGAACCGATGAACCAGATGCTCGAAGAACTGGTGACACCGGGTGGCATCACCGAACGGGGACTGCAGGTTCTTTCATCACGCGGCGTGTCAGCGGCGTGGGAGGAAGCTTGCGTAGCGGTGCTCGACAAATTGACCAAGCGACAGTTTGATGCCTAAGCGCGTCGCCGACGCCACGCGTCAGCGTTGCGGCGCGGGCGGATAGATCTGGCCGCCTGATGCCTGTTCGCTTGGCGCGACGATCAGTTCGGCGATATCGACGTGATCGGGCAGACGCAGCGCGGAAACGAGTACGGTGGCGATGTCCGCCGGCCCAAGCGGCCGCTGTTCGGAATACATGCGTTTGCGCAGGCCTTCGCGGTCGCCATCGAACGCCTTCAGGTAGAAATCCGTCTCCACGCGCCCGGGAGCGATCTCGGTCAGCCGCACGCCTGTGCCTGCCAGATCAAAGCGCAGGATGCGGCCGGCCTGCGAGAGACCTGCCTTGGCCGCGCCATAGGTCGTCGTGCCGGGAAAGACGCCGCTGGCCGCAGTGCTGGTCAGGTTGAAGATATGTCCACGCTTGCGCGCGATCATGCCGGGCAACAGCAGGCGGATGAGCTGCAGCGGCGCGGTGAGGTTCAGCGCCACTACCTCGGCTGTCTCGTCCGCGCTCTGCCCATGCAGGGGACGCACCGTTGCCAGACCGCCGGCGTTGTTGACCAGCACATCGATTTCAGCCGCTCCGAGCGCTGAGGCGATCGCTTCATGGTCGCGCACATCGGCGACAAGCGGCTTTACATTTGGCCCGAGCCGCTGCTGCAGGACCCGCAGCGCGTCGTGGCTGCGCGCGAGCGCATGGACCGTCAATCCTTCCGCGATCAGGCTCTCGACGATTGCCGCGCCGATGCCTTTCGAGGCGCCGGTGACGAGGGCGGTGCGGTAATTCATGGCCGTTCTCCTGAACCGTAATGATTAGAGCGCGCCGCGCTCGGCTACCGTTTTCAAAATGCCGACGAGGCCGGCTTCGCGCGCTGCCTTCAGCTCCTCCTGGCTGCGTCCGTCGACCGCAGCACCCGTCGAAGTCGTGATCGCGCCGATCGTCTCGTCATCGAGCTTGGCGTCGAGCAGCGTGTCCCAGATCGCCTGATATGTCGGGCCATATTTGCGCAGAAAGTCCTCGATGCCGTCGGCGTTGAGGCTGTTGGAAATGAACGAACCCTGCAGCGTCCATTTCGGTCCCGGCCCGTACATGAAAGCGCGATCCACGTCTTCCACGGAGGCGACACCATCGCGCACCAGCGCGATCGCCTCGCGCCACATCGCGCCCATCAGGCGCAGGGCAATGTGGCCTGTCACTTCGCGGTTGAGCGTCACCGGCTTCTTGCCGATCGCTTCATAGATCGCGCGTGCCTGGGCGATTGCCCGCGGATCGGTTGCCTTGCCGCCGACGATTTCGACCAGCGGCATCAAATGCGCCGGGTTGAAGGGATGACCGAGCACGATGCGGCCGGGCAGGCGGCATTCGGCCTGCATATCGGACACGAGCAGGGCCGAGGAGGAAGACGCGATGGCGATCTCATCGCCGATATGATCTTCGATCTCGGCCAGCAACCGGCGCTTGAGAGCCAGGTCCTCGGGACCGTTCTCCTGCACGAAATCGACGCCTTCGAGTGTCTCGGCCAGGGTCGGGAAAAGACGGATCGGACCCGGTGCGGGCGAGGGCCCCTTCAACGCGTCGAGGTCGGCCATGAGTGCAGGCAGCGCCTCGCTGAAAGCTGCCTCGCGCCGCTCCGTCGGATCGAACACGCGCACCGCGTGGCCGGCATGCGCAAAGCACGCCGTCCAGCGCTGCCCGATCACGCCGAAGCCGACGATGCCGATGGTCAGCTTTTCCATTACCCGGCTCTCCTTCTATCAAGCGCTGCACGGAAGGCTTCGTTGAGGTCGTTCCACGGGATCAGCAGGTCGAGCCAGGCGCCCACCCGCCCGGCCACCAGGATTGCCTCGTCGATCAAGGCATCGAAGGTATGTCCCTCGCCCATCGCCGCCTTGAGCCGGAAAAGCAGGGCCGGCGTTTCCTCCATGTGGCAGAAGTCGCGCAGGCGTGTCGCGGCCTTGTCGAGCGCGAGGGCGGCCGCCTGGCGTCGCACTGCTTCGTCCTTGCCGCGTTCGGCGCGAATCCACCACAGGAATTCATGCAGCACTCGGGCTTCCGACTCCGCGGTGAAGACGGGGCCTGCCGGATGCATGATGGCGCGGGACGTGGTGATACCACTGATGTCGGCGGGACAAGCCGCCCACAGCGCCTTGCGTGCGGCGATGATATCTTGCGGCAGCAGCGGCGAAGCCGATGGCTCCGGCGCCACGCCATCCGATCTGCCAAGCGTGCCGTCCAGGACACGGCGGCCCTGGTCGTGTTTCAGTGTCGCAGCAAGCTCGGCAATGCCTGCCACCGGCGCGTCGAGATGCCCGAGAACGGTGATCTCGGCATTCTCGGCCTGCAGCGGCGCGAAGGTGATTTCGAGGAACTGCCGCACCGGCCAGTAGATGAAGGCGCCGGCGGTCGCCGAAAGCACATGCGTCGCACCCTCCAGATCCTCGACGAAGGGCGCGTGCCAATAGATATGGCTGCCGGCGATCTTGGGCGTGTGGAGCTGCAGGCGCATGGGCAGGGCCGAAAGCAACGCACGGCGGGTGCGGCCGGCATCGCCGGTAAGGCGAAGCGGCCAGCTTCGCCCTTCGGCAGAGAAAATCAGATCCATCTTATTTCCCGGGATTGAAGAAGGAGACGGGTTTCAGGATCTGGTTGCGCATATCGAGAAGATAGTCGGTCTCGATCACCTTGAGCCGGTAGGCCTGCCATTCGGGATCGGCCTCCATGCGGTCGCGCCGCTCCTCCCGATCGGCAAGGCTTTCAAATTTCCACAGATGCACGGTGCGCGAGAGGTCCCCGATATGGGTCTGGAAGAAGCCGAAGGGCTCGCCCAGATAGTGCCGCTGCATCGGCAGGCCGACATCCTCGTAAAGCTTGAGGAAATGCGAAAGCTTGTTTGGACGGGCGGTGTAGGTACGATGGTCGAAGATCATCCTGGTCACTCCTTCTGGCATTCTGTTTCGGCGCCCTCGGCGCCGGCATAGTGTGGTCTTGTCTGCTTCTCACGGTTGATCCGCGGGTCGGTCGGCTGCCGGTTCAGCCGGCGCTGCGCACCGTCTCCGTAATGAGCCGAGCCGTCAGCGCCGGCGCCTCCATCTGCGCTACATGGCCAATGCCATCGAGAAGATGAACGGCGGCGAAGCCTGGCGCGCGGGCCGCATGGGCAACCGGGATGATGCGATCGAGCCTGCCCCAGACGAGCCGCGTCGGCACGTCGAGCTCGGCGAGCGCGGTCGCCAGATCGAAGCCCTGCTTGCCGTCCGGGAACAGGCTTTCGGCCATCGCCGCGAGCGCGTCCCGATTGCCGGTCTTTTCGATCTGCCTGAGCGCGGCCTGCGCATAGCCGTCCGGCAGCGCCGAGGGGTCGCCGACCATGACCGTCAGCCACCGTTCCAGGGCCTGCACCGTGGTGATGCGGGCAAGGCCGGCAATGAAACCTGCATTGATCTCGGGGCCAAGCCCGCCGGGCGCGAGAAGCGTGACCGACCGCACGGTGAGACGGCTCAGCCTGGCGAGCTCGAGAGCCGCCGCACCGCCCAGGGAATGGCCGACGAGATGGGCATCCTCCACCCCCATGTCTTCCAACTGGTCGGAGAGGATGAAGGCGATCTCCTCGATGCTCGTTGCGGGTCTCGCTGCTTCGGTACCGTGGCCAGGCAGGTCGAGGCTGATCGTCTCGACCCCTGACTCGAGCAAGGGAATAACCTGACGCCAAACGGAGCGATCCGCCCCAAACCCGTGGATGAGGACGATCGGCGCCGTCTGCCGAGCCGGTGCGGAAACGGCTGACACCTGGGGACCAAGCGCAGCCGACCTCGACTGGACAGAGGCGCTGTGCCCATTCGATAGAGCAGCAAGGACGGCATCGATGTCGCGCTTCTTGATGCGCCCGTTGGGGCCGCTTCCAGGGATGGTGGAAAGGTCGAGCCCGGCCGAAGCGGCAAGCCTCCGGGCGAGGGGGCTGGCAATCGCGCGGCTGCCGGCCTGCCGGTTAGGGGAAGGAGCGCCAATTGCTGCAAGCACCGGCGGATTGGCTGAGCCAGCGGCCGCCATAGCTTGCGTGATCGGAGGCGCGTGCCCAGGCACAGGCTTCTCGTCCACGATCGTGCCGAGCACCGCGCCCACCGACGCTTCCTGCCCCTCGGCGAAGAAGATCTCGGCCAGCCAACCGTCGCGGTCGGCTTCGATTTCGGTGGCCGCCTTGGCGGTCTCGACGGTGACGACAAGATCGCCCGCTTTGACCGGGTCGCCTGAGTTCACCGCCCAGGCGACTACCAGCACGGCTTCCATATATTCGCCGCCGGCGCTGTCGATGGTGATCGGATGGGTCGCCATTGCCGCCCCCGTCACTTCAGCGTCTTCAGTGCGGCAGTGCGGATATTCTCGGCACTCGGCAGCATCGCCGTTTCCAGAGGTTCGGAATAGGGGATGGGCATGTCCGGCAGCGTGACGCGCGCGACCGGCGCGTCCAGCTCGTCGAAGGCGTGGTCCATGATCGTCGCCGAAAGCTCGGCGGCATAGCCGCAGAAGCGCCAGCCCTCGTTGACCACCACGGCATGGTGCGTTTTCGAGATCGAGGCGAAGATGGCGTTGACATCGAGCGGGCGCAGCGACCGGAGATCGATGATTTCGGCCGAAACACCGTCGGCTGCGAGAAGATCCGCGGCTTTCAGCGCCTCGACCACCATCTTGGAGGTGGCGAAGATCGAAATGTCGCTGCCTTCGCGCATGGTTGCCGCCTTGCCGAGCGGCACCGTCACGTCACGTTCCGGCACCTCGCCACGAGTGTTGTAAAGCAGCTTGTGCTCAAGGAAGACGACCGGCTGGTCGTCGCGGATGGCGGCCTTCAGCATCCCTTTGGCGTCGGCGGGCGTCGATGGAGCAACGACCTTGATGCCGGGTATGTGGGCAAGCATGGAATCGAGCGCCTTGGAGTGCTGCGCTCCGGCGCCGGCCCCGCCGCCGCCCTGCGTGCGCAGCACGAACGGCATCTTTACCTGGCCGTTCCAGATGTAGTTGTAGATCGAGGCCTGGTTGACCAGCGCATCGAGTGTCAGCGGCACGAAATCCGCATACATGATTTCCAGCACCGGCCGCGTGCCGGTCATGGCGGCGGTCACCGCCATTGCGGCCAGCGCCTGTTCAGAGATCGGCGTGTCGCGCACCCGCGTCTGGCCGAATTCCTCCATAAGCCCCTTCGTCACCTTGAAGACGCCGCCATAGCGGCCGATATCCTCGCCGAAGAGGAAGACGGAAGGGTCGGCCTGCATCTCTTCGCGCAGCGCGGCGTTCAGCGCTTCAGCGTATCGCATCATGGCCATGTCAGTGCGCCTCGCTGTAGGGATTGCAGGCTTCGTCGATAGAAAATTCCGGCATCGGATCGGAAAGCGCGGTCTCGAAAGCCTCGGCCACCTCGGCCCTGGCCGCCGCCTCGATCCCGGCGAGCTGCGCCTCGCTGAATTCGCTTAGAAGTGCCGTGCGCGAAATCTGCAGCGGGTCTCGCGCCTTCCAGGCGGCGATATCCTCCGGCTTCTGGTAACCGCCCATGTCGGAGGTGGAAAAGCCTTCGATGCGGTAGGTCTTGCATTCGACCATGCCGGGGCCTTCGCCGCGCCGGGCGCGTTCGACCATGGCCGAGACGGCGCGATAGACGGCCACCGCGTCATTGCCGTCGACGATCTCGGCCGGGATCGCATAGCCGGCGGCACGGATCGACAAATCTTCGACCGGCGACTGGACATCGGAGGGAACGGTCAGGCCGAACTGGTTGTGCTCGAGCACGAAGACGACGGGCAGCTTCCACAGCCCCGCCATGTTCATTGCCTCGTGGCAGATGCCGGTCTGGGCGGCGCCGTCGCCGAAAATGCACATGGCGACATTGCCGGTGCCAAGGATCTGCATGGACAGCGCCATCCCGGTGGCCGCCGGAATGCCGGCGCCAACAATGGCGTTGCCGCCGATCACGCCTTTTTGCGCATCGGCTATCAGCATGTGGCCGGCGCGCCCGCCGCAGGCGCCGGTGGCCCGCCCGAGAATCTCGGCGACCACGGGACGCATTTCCATGCCCTTGCCGATATAGACCGCATGGCCGCGATGGGTAGTAGTGACCTTGTCGCCGTCCTCCAACACTGCGGTAGCGGCGACGCCGACGGCCTCCTGACCGTCGCAGCGGTGGATTGGACCGCGCGTGCGTCCTTCCTTGTGAAGCGCACCAAGGCTTTCTTCCAGATGCCGCACCAGCAGCATCCGGCGATAGATTTCCAGCTGTTGTTCGACGGAAGGAGTATTTTTCACGGCTGTCCCCGATCTCGTGCCGAAATTAAATACAAAAGTGTCGACACTTTGCAAGAGGTTCTGCAAGATAGGGCAAAACAAGTTTTTGAAAAGGGGATCGATCATGCGTCTGAAGGGCAAAGCAGCCATCGTTACCGGAGCCGGCGCCGGTATCGGCGCCGCCGTCGCGGAACTGTTCGCGAAGGAGGGCGCGCGCGTTCTGGTCGTCGACCGCGACGGCGCGCGGGCAGGCGAGGTGGCCGGCAGGACCGGAGCACTGGCCATGGAAGCGGACGTCTCGGACGAAGCTTCCGTCGCGACCATGGTGCGACGCGCGCAAGACGCATTCGGGCAGGTGGACATCCTGGTCAACAATGCCGGCTACGGCATACGCGGTTCGGTCGTCACCACCGCGGCGGCGGATTGGGACGCGCTCATGGCCGTCAACCTCAAGGGCGTCTTCCTCTGCTCCAAATATGTCATTCCCATCATGACCGCGGGCGGCGGTGGGGTGATCGTGAACACCGCCTCCAACGTCGCCCAAGTTGGACTTGCCGATCGGGCGGCCTATGTCGCCTCCAAGGGTGGCGTCGCGGCGCTGACGCGTGCCATGGCGCTCGACCATGTCGCAGGCAATATCCGCGTCAACGCCGTGGCGCCTGGTGTGACCTGGTCGAGCTATTTCGAAAGCATGCTGGAAACCCATCCCGATCCTCAGGGGTTCGTCGCGGCACTGAACGCGCGTTCGCCGATGAACCGCGTCGCGCAACCAGTTGAAATCGCAAATGCAATCCTGTGGCTTGCCAGCGACGAATCCTCTTTCACCACAGGCTCGATCCTAACAGTCGACGGCGGCATGACCGCCTGGTGAGGCACGCACCCGTCGGCGGCGGCAAACGGAGCCTGCCGCTTCAGGCAACAGGCCGGATGGCACGCAAGGCGTCCAGCATCTCGTCGAGGTCGGCGCATGGCAGGCAGCCAAGGTCCGCGATCTCCTTGGTTACGTCCACCGGCAGGCCCGAATTGGAATCCTTGGGCACTTCGTTGAGGCGTCCGCCAATCAGGACCGGCAGGACAAGTCCGCGTGCGGCAAGCGCCGTCTTCACCGCCTGCGCATAGCGCAGCGCCACGCCGTTATAGGTGCTGACCGCGATGGCGTCCGCCCCGGTTTCGGCCGCGCGGGCGACGAGCGCTTCCGGATCGACCGCAACCCCGGCATCGACAACGGTGACGCCCATGCGTTGGAGAGCCTGTTCGACGAGATATTTGCCATGCTCGTGCACGTCGGTGGTGCCGATGCAGATGATAAGGGGTTTTGCCGTATTCAACGGCCGTTGCCTGGCGACCCAGACGGCTGCCTTGTGGTTCAATTCGCGCGCCCATTCGGCATGGATCAGCGGCGTGCGTCCGTTCAGGCCCGCTACGCCGGGGCCGAACAGCGCCTCCATGCGCCTCGGTCCCATGCGGCGGATCGCCAGCATCAGGGCGGCGGGGTCCTCGACATTCACGCCCCGTTCGGTCAGACCCGCCAAGGCGGCATCGGCAAAGCGGCGCCCGCCTTCGACCAGCACATCGGCCATCGCCTCGGCCTTTGCCCAGTCGAAGACCGGATCGTAGAAAGGCGCATGCAGCGTCAGCCGATGCGCGAAGGTCTGCGCATCGATGATCTCTTCGACATCGGGAATGCGCTGGTTCTCGGTCACCGGTACCGGATTGATCGCATGGCCGGACGGCCATCGCCCCACCGCGAGTATGTCGGCCAGGAGATAGCTTGCCAGGCTGGCGTAGTTGCCCGCCGGGGTCGATTGGTAGGAGACGGTATTGCCGAAGATCATCGTCCCCGGCGTGTCGCTGACCCGGACCAGCGCGGCATGAAAGGCGGTGCGCGAAAGCGGATCGCTGAAGTGATGGCCGTAGCAATGGCCGAGCCGCGCGCCGATCAGGTCCTCGACGATGTGCTTTTCGATCAGCACCATGCCGAGCGCGCAGGCCATGTCGATGAACAGCCCAGCGAATCCGTCATCGAGATTGGAATGGACGAGGATCTCGGCATCCTGCGCGGCAATCAGGCCGAGCGCGATGACGGTCGCCTCGGTGGTCGCCACGTCATCGTCCCAATAGGGCAGCCGGAAGGTGAAATATTGTCCGAGATTGCCCACCGCGGTAGCTCCGGCGGCGATCGCGGCGCGCGTGTTTTCCACCGCGGCCGGCAGGCCAAGCATGAAGTCGCCGAAATGGGCAGCGGCGGGCGCGGCATTGGTAATGCGAGCGAAATCCTCCGGGCCAGTGAGCACGATGCCGGTGCCGCGCGCGGCCTTGGCCCGCATGGCTTGCGGATAGCCCATCGACCAGTCGAGGGTGATGCCGAAACGGTCGACCGTCACCCCGGCCTTCCGGCATTGCTCATGCACTTCGCCGATCGCCTCTATGGTGCGGTCGACGCTTCGAAAGCCGATATGGGCGTGCTGCATGACGCGCTTCTCCGCCGCCGCCTTGCGTTTCCATGCGGCTTCGGACGGCATTCCGGTCTCGGCGAGGAAGCGGCAGCTGCCGAGCCGCCAGTCGCGCGCCATCCTGCGTCCTTCGTCAAGGAGCTCGGGGCCGGGCTTCAAGCGTGAGTCGATGAGAGCGGGGTCGATTTCAGCGGTCATGATATTTTGCTGTCAGCTTCGGCAATGAACTGGCGGACAATCGCGGCAAACCCCTCAGGGTCGGCGAGGGGATGAAAATGCGCGCCCGGAACAATTGCATAGTTCGCACCGGGTATCGCGGTGGCGATAGCCTGGGAAAGAGCGGGCGGCGTCAGCACATCGCCCGCGGCGGCAATCACGTGAACCGGGACGGCGATATCCGACAGGTCGGCAAGGCGATCGTGGTCGAGCAGCATGCGCACCCGCGCAGCTGCCACGGTCAGCGGAGCCAGGGTACGAGGAGCGTCGGCGACCGCCGCCTCGAGCTGCCCGGCGTGCGTCTCGAGATAGGACGGCTCATGGCAGAGCACATGGCCAAGGCGCTGGTAGGTCTCGGCCATGCCGGCCTCCAGCAGTTCGGCGCGCGCTGTGAAGAGCGCACGGAACCGGGCGTCGGCCCGCGCCCAGGAGCTTGAGATCGTGTAGCTCAGGCCAAGCTCGACATGATCGAGCGCCAGCACCTGCGCGACGGCGCCGCCGGTGGAATGCCCGACAATGTGCGCCGGTCCGCTTGTGCGCGCCAGCAGGGCGGCAATGTCGCTGGCGATCCGGGGAATGGAGTACGGGCTTTGCGGGCGGTCGCTGCGTCCCGCGCCACGATGGTCGGTGACGACCACGCGATGGGCGACTTCCAGCAGGCGCACCACGCCTGACCAGAACCTGCCGTCGCCGCCAAGTCCCGGGATGAGAACGACGCACGGGCCAACGGCGCCTGATGTCTCGTAGTGGATGCGGCAGCCATCGGCGGCGGTGAAGAAGGGCATTACCGAAGGCCTTCCACATCGAGCAGCTCGCCGAGCGCCGCGACGAGGCTAAGCGCCGTGAGCGCCGAGGTTTTCGGATTGTCGGGAGCCGGCGCATTGGTGAAGCGGAAGGAGGCAGTGCCGGCGGCACTCTCGGCCTCGATCTCATGGGTATTGCCGGTCGCCTTCGGATCGGCGATCACACGCACTGTCACCCTGCCGACGCCCGCCGCGAGCGCCACAGCGAAGGCGGCGTTGAGGTTTTTCGGATAGGCTCTTGTCGCTTCGTCAGGCGTGCCTTCGAAAAGCATCAACTCCTCGTGCTCGGCCGACAGGCCGAGAGCGGCAAGTTCGGCCTGCCAGGCCGACGGCGGCTTTCTT
Organism: Mesorhizobium sp. M0938; assembly: GCF_040319125.1. Taxonomy (NCBI): domain Bacteria; kingdom Pseudomonadati; phylum Pseudomonadota; class Alphaproteobacteria; order Hyphomicrobiales; family Phyllobacteriaceae; genus Mesorhizobium; species Mesorhizobium sp. M0938. The sequence continues at coordinate 100,626 of NZ_JAMYNS010000017.1, forward strand.
GAGGTGTAGCGCACGCGTGCGTCGGGAAGTGCCGCAATCGCCCTGAGGTAATCGAGGCCGCCCAAGGCTCCCGCGGGCAGCACGGCGCGCGCGCCACCCTTGCGGCGGATGGTGGCGATCCGGTCGGCAAGAGCTGGATCGCAAAGTGCGCCGATCGAAGCGATGACGGTCGGGATGCCGGCTTCCAGAATCGCGGGTACATAAGCGGCCACCGCCTCCTGACCTGCTGCTTCCACCACCGCCCTCGGGCGGGCGCCGATCAGCATGTCGAGCCGCGTGACCGCACCGACATTAGCCGGCAAAGCGGGGCTGGCGCCGTCGCGCAGAAGCGCTATCCAGCCGACCGAGTCCGGCGGGAAAGCCGAGACAATCCCGCGCGCGACCGTGCCGTAGCCGATGAGGCCGAGCGTCAGCATCTGGAGCTTCTTAAGGGTTCTGCTTCGTGGGATCGAACTTGTCGGTGAGATCTGCCCCGAACACTGTCTTGCGCTCGATCTCAAGCACGTTCTCCGGCCGCGGAAAATTGGATGGCACGCGCTCACCCGGCTTGCGCGGCTTGCCGATAAGGCGAAAGAAGTCCTCCAGCCCGTTGGGCACGATCAGCCAAAGCCAGCGCAGGCGCGTCTCGCCGTCGTTGATGAACATGTGCCTGACATTCTTCGGCAGGAACACCACGCTGTCCGGGCTTAGCGGATATTCCTTGCCCTCGACCACGGCGCGGCCATGACCTTCGATGACGTAGATCGCCTCTTCGTTGCGCTCATGCGTGTGCTCGCGAACATAGCCGCCGGGCGCGACCGATTGCGTGCCTAGCGCAAAAGGATGCTCCATGCCGACGATGTGCGGCGCGAGCGCCACGTCGATATGGCCGTTTGCCGGTACCGGCTGCCAATAGCTTTCGCGTGTCTCCAATCCGGAAACATGGATGCCGGACGGAGCGGTTGGAAGGCTTGTATCGTCCATGGTTCTGCCTCTCGAAAAGGAGCTGCGAGGATCATGCCGGCAAGCTGCCGACCTAGGGAAGCTACAGCGCAAAAAGTGTCGACACAATAGTAGACAGATTTAATTTCCTGCCCCTATAGTGCTGCGGCGACGAAAAAGCAGGGGAACGCCAATGGACGAATTCGACGTTCTGGTCATCGGTTCGGGATCGGCGGCCTGCTCGGCGGCATTGAGGGCCGCCAAGGGCGATCTCAGAGTGCTGGTGATCGAAAAGACCGAATGGCTCGGCGGCACCTCGGCCATGTCGGGCGCTGGCGTGTGGGTGCCCGCCAATCATGTCGCCGCTGCTGCAGGCGTTGCCGATAGCCAGGAAGATGCGCTGACCTATCTGCGTCATGTCTCGCCCGAGGGCTGGGCTGGCAAGGAGGACGCGCTCTGGAGCGCCTTCGTCAGGGCCGCGCCGGACATGCTGCGCTTCCTGTCCGGCAACACGCCGCTCGATTTTCGCCTGATCAACGAACCGGATCCCTTTGCCGAAGCGCCGGGCGGCAAGCTCTACGGACGCATGGTCTCGCCCGGACCGCTCAGCCGCCGCATCCTGGGCAGGCTTGCAGCCCGGCTGCGCCGCTCCACCCTGCCGCACAGCTTCACCTACCAGGAGGTGGTCGATCTCGATCTTTATCACCATCCTATCCGGGCCGGGCTCAAGCTCTGGCCGAAGCTTCTGTGGCGATGGCTGACGAATTCCGGCGGGCAAGGTACGGCGCTGATGACCGGGCTCATCAAGGGTTGCCTCGATGCCGGCGTCACCTTTCGGCTGGAAACACGCGCGGTCACCCTGCTTCAGGAACCGGACTCCCGCATCACCGGCGCGGAAGTGGAAAGCGACGGCCAACGAACGAAGATTCTCGCGCGCCGCGGCGTTGTGATCGCTACCGGGGGCTTCGAATGGGACGCCGAAATGCGCGTGCGCCATTTCCCCGGTGCCTTCGACCGGATCGGCAGCCCGCGCAGCAATGAGGGCGACGGCCAGAAGCTCGCGGCTTCCGTCGGCGCGCAATTGGACCGCATGGACCAGGCCAACGTCTATCCCTGCCTGCCGACACGCTACCAGGGCCAGAAGCATGGTCTGCCGATGACCTTTCAGGCCGAGCCGCATTCGATCGTGGTCAATCGCGGTGGCAAGCGCTTTGTCAGCGAGAACGACTTCAATATCGGCGAGGCGATCGACGCGCGTGGGGCGGATGGCTCTCCCGTCAATCTGCCCTGCTATCTCATTGGCGATCACCGCTTCCTGAGAACGTCGCTGCCTTTCCGCTGGTACGCCTCCTACGAGCGTGATTGGGTCAAGAAGGCCGACACGATCGGTGGCCTCGCCGCCAAGCTCGGGTTGCCGGCGGTGGCGCTCGAGGAGACGATTGCCCGCTGGAACGACCTTTGCGCGAAGGGCCGCGACACGGATTTCCGCCGAGGTGAGAACGGCTGGGAGGACTACAAGGCGCATGGGCCCGAGAACCGGCTGAAGCCGATCGATAAGCCTCCCTATGTCGGCATGACGATCAATCGCTCAATTCTCGGTACCAAAGGCGGCGCCCGCACCAACGAGCGAGCGCAGGTGTTGAGAACGGACGGCTCGATCATTCCCGGCCTTTATGCGGCAGGGCTCGCCATGGCCAATCCCGTTGGCACGCGCGCCGTCGGCGCCGGCACGACACTTGGCCCCAATCTGACATGGGGCTTCATCGCCGCCGAAACGATCCTGCAGCAGAACCGGTGATTGCGGGATGCCGAGGCCGGCGCGCGCGATCGCGCCGCCGATTACGTCGACCTTCGGCCATTGGCACCGGGCATCGTCCATCATCGAGTTGATGATGCGGCAAGGCGCGTGTGCCAGATTTGCCGTCCCACGATCTCACTCTCGATCTCGGGCTCATCGGCAGGTATAGCCGCCGTCGATGGGAAGCGAAATCCCAGTGATCATCGAGGCCGCATCGCTGAGCAGGAACACGATCGGCCCAGCGATTTCGTCCTCCGTTGCCCACCGGCCGAGAGGCATCTGCTTCAGAAAAGGTTCAGCGACATGCGGCTGGCTCCAGTGGCCGGACGAGATTGGTGTCATGACCACGGTCGGATTGACGCTGTTGACGCGGATTCCGTATTTGCCCAGTTCCAAAGCCGAACAGCGCGTGATGTTTTCGAGCGCGGCCTTCGAGGAGCCGTAGGAAATGTGCCCCTCGAGCGCGACCAGCGCCGCCTGGCTGGAGACATTGACGATCGCCCCGCCCTTGCCGATGCGCACCATTTGGTGCGTCGCATATTTGGTGACCAATAGCGCACCACGCGCATTGATCGTGATGACCTTGTCGAAAACGGCGATGTCGGTATCCATTGGCGTCGCGATCTCGCCGCCGAAACCGCCGCAATTGACCACCCCCCAGAGGTCGAGCCCTTCGAGAGCGCCGCGAATCTCGTCTTCCGAGGCAAGATCGAAGGTCACAGTGCGGCAGCCCGTCTCCTTTGCGATCGCATCGAGCGCTTCGCGGGAGCGTCCTGCCGCGATGACGTTGGCGTTCGCACGCACCAGGTGCCGTACAGTGGCACCACCGATACCGCCGCTGCCCCCCGTCACCAGGATCTTTCTACCCTGAAAATCCGTCATGATTCCTCCTCGTCCTCGTTTCTGCTCGTGTCGGGGCATTGCATAACGTCCGGTCTTCGAAGACCATCGATTGCCGGACTGTGTTGCTTCTCGCGGGTCAGTTGACGCGTTCCCTGGGGGAGAGGGGAACGGGCTCCGCATATGCCGCGGCGGCGTCGGAAATTCTGTCTCCGGACTCGTTGAAAAGATGGCAGACACGAGTCGGCAGCGAGATTGAGATGCGGTCGCCCGCCCGTACCATCCGGCCGCGGCTGTCGCGGATGACCAGGCTTTCCTCGCGTTCATTGGCATGAATGAAGGTGTCGCTACCGAGGAGTTCGACCATAGAAGCCTGCACGACATGGGCATTGGCCTGTCCTTCGCCGGCAAGCTCAACGTGTTCCGGTCGAATGCCGAGCGTAACGATGTCGCCGGGCTCGATACGCCGCTCGACCGGAATGTCCAGCATCGGCCCCCAGGTCAGAGCCACAGTCGCGACTGTGCCTTGAATGGCAACAACCTTGCCATTCAAGAAATTCATCGCCGGCGAACCGATGAAACCGGCAACGAACAGGTTGGCTGGCCGGTGGTAAAGATCGAGCGGTGTGCCGACCTGTTCTATGCGCCCGCTGTTCATGACCACGATGCGGTCGGCAAGCGTCATGGCCTCTACCTGGTCGTGCGTGACGTAGACCATGGTGGACGCCAGTTCGGCTTTCAGGCGCGCGATCTCCACGCGCATGCCGACACGCAGCGCCGCATCGAGATTGGAGAGTGGCTCGTCGAGCAGGAAGAGTTTCGGCTTGCGTGTCATGGCGCGGCCGATCGCAACGCGCTGACGCTGCCCGCCAGAAAGCTCTCGCGGCTTGCGCTTGAGGTAGGAGCCGAGCCGCAGTTTTTCAGCAGCGCGGCTTACACGTTCGACGATCTCGGCGGCAGGCGTCCGTGCAATCTTCAGGCCGAAGCCGATGTTGCGGCCGACATCCATATGCGGATAGAGCGCATAAGACTGGAACACCATGGCCACGCCCCTTTCCGGTGGCTCGGCATCGCTCATATCGACGCCATCGACCAGGATCCGGCCGGAGCTAATGGGTTCCAGCCCGGCGATGATCCGAAGCAGCGTGGACTTGCCGCAGCCCGACGGTCCCACCAGTACGCAGAATTCGCCGTCCTCGATTGTCAGCGATAGTTCCGGAATGACCGTGGTGTTGCCGAACGCCTTGGTGACTTTGTCGATCGAAAGCGTAGCCATGGATCTAGCCTTTTACGGCACCGGCGAGCAGGCCACGCACGAAGGCGCGCTGCACCAGCACATAGAGGAGGATGAGGGGAAGGGCGATCAGCGTCAGGATTGCGAAGAGGGCACCGGGATTGGCCATGTAGAGGCCGGAATACTGCATCGGCACGATGGTGAGCGTCTTCATTTCGCTTTTGGTGAGGACGATGAGAGCGAGGAAGAACTCGTTCCATGTCACGATGAACTGCCAGATCGTCACGAAGACCAGGGCCGGTCGTACAAGCGGCAAGGCCACGTGCCAGTAGGTTTGCCAGGCGTTGCAGCCATCTACCCGCGCCGCCTCAAAGAGTTCCTGCGGGGCATCCTCCATGAAGGACTTGAGGATAACCATGGCAAACGGCACACCGAGCGCCGCATAGGGCAGAATGAGACCGATATAGGTGTTCACCCAGCCGAAGTTTTGGAGCAGGATGGCGAGCGGCAGGACCATGGAGGCGAGCGGAACCATCAAGGTCGTGAGCAGCGTGGTGTAGAGGAAGATCGAGCCCTTCAACCTCAGGATTGCACAGGCGAACGCAAACAGCGAGGAGACCGCGACCACGATCACCACCGTCGCAACCGTGATGATCAGGCTGTTCAGAAAGATCGCCCCCAGCGGATTGTCGCGGACCACGGTGACGAAATTGTCGAAGGTCACCGGCCAGGTGAAGAGCTCGGCGTCGAAGGCCTGCGCCGGGGTGCGTAGCCCGATCGACAGCATGTAGATCTGAGGTACCATCCAGAAGCCGAGCACGATGAAGAGGACCGCATGGATAAACATGCTGCGGATCCGGCTACGGGCGAACGATATCATCACGGCCGCCGCCTCCCGGCAGGCGTCAACCGGGCACCTAGCGCTGCGATCTGGATCAGCGAGAGGGTGAGTGCGATGATCAGCACGATGACGGAGAGTGCTGCCCCGCTGCCGGTGTCGCCCAGCACGAAGCTCTGCTTGAAGATGAAAGTGCCGAAGACCTCACTGGCCCTGTTCGGGCCGCCTCCGGTCATCAGGTGCACGATGGGGAAGGTCTGCAACGTGCCAATGACGCCCAGAAGCAACAGGGATTTCGTTGCCGGCGCCAGCATCGGCACGATGACATGCACGGCAAGCCGCCAGCCCTTCGCGCCGTCAATGCGGGCGGCGTCGAGCACTTCGCTGGGCAGGTTGGCAATGCCGGCGATGTACATGAGCATCGAGAAACCAGTCCATTGCCAGATATTGACGATGATCAACGCATAGATCGCGGTCTTCGGGTCGCCAATCGGCGACGTCACCATGACGATGCCGACGTCCTTTAGGTATTCCTGGGCGATGCCATAGTAGGGCGCGTAAATTTGCACCCACACCAGGCTGATGACCGAAACCGAGGTCACCACCGGCAGGAAGAACATGGTGCGAAAGAAGCCGCGGAGGGCATGGGTGTGGCGCTCGATGAAATAGGCGAGCAGCCCGCCGATCAGCATCTGCACCGGTATGGTGAAGACGCCCCATAAAAACATGTTGCGCACCACGATCCAGAAGGTCGGATCGCCTAGAACCGTCGTGTAGTTGGCAAGCCCGGCAAAGGCCGCTCCGCCACTCGTGCCGACATAGAGGCTCTGCCCGGCAACCCAGAGAATCGGGTAGCCGATGAAGACGACAAACAGAAGCGTCGCCGGAAGAACGAAAAGATAGAGCCTCGAAGCTCTGGCTGCCGGTCGCCGTTTGACCGCCGTGATGGCAGATCCGGCTCGCATGGCTTCTGTGCTCATGATGCTCGCCATTTCAGAGCAATTCCAGGAAAAGTGCGTAGTGGTTTCCGTTCGGAATTGCGTAAAAACAGACACTTAGGGCGGGTCAGCGATTCTATCAAAAGCTGAACCGCTCTAGACTGAAAGGGAACCGGGCGCGCTTCTGCGCCCGGTCGTTCGTCTCAGTTTACTTTACAGCAAGTGCCTTCTCTGTCGCCGCCTGGACGGTGGCGAGCGCGGCTTCCGGCTCGATACTGCCGGCCGCGACGCCGGCAAGCGCATTGTCGAGCGCCTCTGCGACTGCCGGCGAGGCAAAGCGCTGGTTTTCCGCTTTGGGCAGATCTGCCATGAAGCGGGCCGAAATCTCCTTCACATGATCGGTGATGTCGCCCTTCGGGGAATTACCCTCGAAGGCGGGAAGGTCATTGAGGTCGTTCAACGCCTCCTGCAGGCCGACACCGTTGGTGAGTTCGGCAAGGAAGGTCCAGGCTTCCGGGTTCTTGCCACCGTTCTTGGTCAGGCCGTAGCCGATGTCGATGCCGCCGACGGGCGGGCTCGCGGAATTGCCGTCCTTGACAGGGGGCATATAGAAGAAATCGAAGCCGTCCATGTTCTGGACATAGTCCGAAAGCGGCGGCGGGAACTTGCTTTCCTGCATCCACCAAGAACCGAGTGCCATCATACCGACCTTGCCTTGTGCAAAAAGCTGCGCGCCGGTCGGGTAGGCATGAGCCCCGAGCGCTCCCTGCTGGAAGATGCCGTCATCGAAAAGACCTTTCCAGGCCTTCATGGCATCGACGAGCTCCGGCGCCGTCCAAGGCGTTTCGCCGGCCTGAGCCTTGTCGACGATGCCCGGCGAGAACTGGTTGGCGAGCATGAGGAAAACGTTCTCGTTCTGCCAGCCGTCGGCGGCGCCCTGGAACATCGGGATATAGCCGTTGTCGGTCAGCGCCTTAGCCGCAGCCTTCAGCTCGTCATAGGTCTTTGGCGCCGGAAGATTGAGCTTTTGGAAGATCTTGCGGTTGTACCAGATGCACAGAACCTGGGATTCCTGGGGGATGATGTAATAATTTTCGTCGCCCTTCGGGTTGCCCATCAGCATCTGCTTGCGGTTGACGGGGAAGATCTTGTCCGCCCAGTTATCGCCCCACTGCTTGGCGGCGCGTTCGTTCACTGCTTCGAGATGTTCCCGATACTGCTGGGTGAGTGATCCCGGCTGCAAGCCGATCACGTCAGGAAGGCTCCCGGACGCCGCCGCCGCCTTCAGGGCGGTGATGTATTCGGGCGAATAGTTGTAATAGGTATATTTCACCTTGACGTCGGGATGTGCCTTCTCGAAGGCGGCGATGGACTTGTTCATCGTGCTCTGCACGAACCAGGACCAAACCGTTACCTCTTTCTGCTCGGCATTCGCCGAAGCGGAAAGAGCGGCGGCGAGGATCGTCGTCGCAAAAAACAGCATCTTCCTCATCATATTCCTCCCTTTTTCTCGCACGTGATGCGCGTCGCGAGCCTCCTACTCGCGGGCGCAGCGACCCATTGGAGGGTCACGTTCCAAACGGAGCGGCGGTTCATGCTTCCGCCGCTCATCAGTTCCGGCGTCAGGCGGCCTTGGCCGCCGCGACCGTCAACACGTCTTCCGTGATTATCCGGTCGTCCGCGAGCGGGCGGTTTGGCGTCAGACCGAGCTTCTGCACGTCGCCGTGATAGGCGCGCACGGCTTCCTCTGGGCCAATTGTGCCGTCGGCAACCGCCCGCATCAAAACGATGAGGTGAAGCGGCGCCTCGGCGAGGTTGATCTTGCGGCCGAAGAGCGCCAGGCGAGCGCCGTAGCGCTGCGACTGGGCGACTAGCTCGAACGTGTCGCGGGTGGTGCCAGCCCCGCCGCCGAGCACGCCGACGATCAACTCGGAATCGAAATTGGCGAGTTCTTCCATCGCCTTCGGCCCATTATACGGTGTCTTCAGGAACAGCGGACGCTCGGCCTTCGGCACGCTCGCCAATGACTTGATGATGTTGTCGTTGACGAATTCGCCGATTTGCTCAGTGCTGAGACCGATATCGACGCTTGGATTGAAGACCTCGTAGAAATAGTTGAAGTTGGTCCGGGCCGCCTCGGCACGGAACTCGGCAAAGGCATTCAACGTACGGATGTCGAGTTCGACATCGTTGCTGAAGGAAACCGAATAGAGGGCAAGGTCCGTGCCGCGCGTCGGATAGTTGGCGATGGCACGCGAAAGATTGGCATCGCGGAAGGGCACCGACGGCTTCTGGGTATAGACGCCGTGGCGCACGGCGCCCCAGCACATCGTTTCCAGATTGCCGCGGATCGCCGGTTTCATCTCACTGCCGAAGAAGGCGCCACGCTCGTCGAGAAGATCAAGGTTGGACTGCGACACCAGCATGATGTCGACGATGTCCTGTTTGATGATCTCCTCGATCTGGGCGAGGAATTCCTGGCGGCTGCGGCGGCGCGGCGGCTTGACCGAATAGTCGAAGCCGGTAGCGGTCACGCCGGCGCCGACGTCGCTGTCCTTGGCATCGGCAATGACGAAATCGGTCGGTTTGTAACGGCCTGCGCGGATGTTCGCCAGCTTCCTGTCGAGTCTCGTGAGCATAGGTGTTCCTCGGTAGAAATGTTGTAATGCCCTGCCATCGGCGCTCTTCCTTCGCCGCTCCAGGCTCGGAGTCATATGGGGATATTTCTCATAATCTGTCAATAGCTATCTAAATCTTTCTAATTTCATGCCAACGCAAGCCGTTTTCCGGCGTTTCGTTGCGGGTACGTCCTGCTTGCCGAGGCGAGAATTTGCCTTATATAATTGTTTACAAACATAAAAGTTTCTTCTAGCCGACATATGGAGCAATTTGAGCATTTGCAGCAAAATTTCTTGCTGCGCTGCGCAAAGACGGGGCTTGCGTTGGCATATTTGTGCAATTTTGGTGCGAGATGGCAAAAATCACGTTGACGGCTTGGAAGATAATGGTAGCAATTGACAGCGTCGCTAGACGAGGAGGAGCGCGGCCATGAGGGATGGTTTCACCGGATCGTGCGCAGAACGCTATTCAGCCCTGGTCGATCCACGGTCCGGTCCGCTTGGCACGGACGCCCTGTCGTCGGCAGGCCTTTTCTTGTGCGGCATCAGCGCATGCGTCGATGCGCGGGTCGAGATGCATGACATGCAGCCGCTTCTGGACGCACCGGCCGATACTCCTGCGGCGCAACTTGCCAACCTTCTTCTTTCCCGTGCCGCGTGCGGGGTGGGCGGTGAGGTACGGTTTGACTGGCCGGAAGGCCCGGCATGGCTGCGCGAGCGGCTGCCGCTGCGCTATGCACTGGGCGGAACCGGTCCTCAGGCGGCTTGGGTGCTCGGGCAACTTGGCGTCCGCTCTCTGGTCGCCATCGAGGATCGCCACGCGGCGATGCTGCGGCAGATTCCGGCCGGCGTTCTGTTGGCGGAAAGGGGGGCGCTCAAAACGGCGAATGCGGTATCGGCCGCTGGCCCGCACATCCCCGAAATTTTCATCTTCGAATTCACCGCCGGCCGCGCGATCGGCGCTGTCGTGCCGACCCGTTCCTCGCGTGTCATCGTCCGCTTCTGTGACCGCGGCATTCAGCATGACGAGCATTTCGAGGCCATGTCACGTCGGCTGGCACCGTCAGCCGCCGCCGGGCTTCTTTCCGGACTGAACGACGAGGCGGTGGAGAATGTCGGCGCCGCCAGCCGGCACGTCTTCGCTCTTAGCCAAGACTGGAAGGCAGCCGGCCTCAAGACCATCCATTTCGAGCTGGCGGGCTATGCGACGCAGCAGGCAGTCGAGGAGCTTTTTGCCCACGCCCGCGGCGCGATCACCTCGCTCGGAATGAGCCACTCCGAACTGCTCGCCATGAACCCGTCCGCCCATCATCCCATGGAGGCTCTTGTGGCGCTCGGCGAACGGCTTGATCTGGAGCGAGTCTGCGTGCATGCCGATACATGGGCCGCCGCTGCAACCTTGAACGACCCGAAGGAAGAGGAACGCGCGCTGATGGCAGGCTGCGCAATCGCCAGCGCCAGGGCCGCGAATGGAGAGCCCGCACGAACCATCGCGATCGCACCGACGGCCGAATTCCATCCGCTTCCCTTCGAGACGCCTGTCGGCAAGGGGCGCTGGACCTTCGTTGCCTGTGCTTCTCCCTATGTCGAGAAGCCAGTGACGACGCTCGGCCTGGGTGACAGCTTCACCGCCGGCTGTCTGCTCATCCTCGGACGCAACCGCCACGCCGACGCCGGCCCCACCCTCCAACACGCCTGAAGGACAATCCGCATGTTTCTCGAACGGTTCCGCCTTGACGGCAAAACGGCCTTCATCACCGGCGGCGGCCGCGGCATCGGCCTGTCGACGGCCGAAGCGCTCGCCGAAGCCGGCGCACGGGTCGTCATATCAGACATGGATCCGCAAGTGCTGGAGGCGGGGCGTGACGAGCTGAAGCGGAAGGGCCACGATATCGAGTCGGTACAGCTCGACGTAACCGATTCCAAGGCCGTTGCCGCAGCTGCGCGATCCGCCAACGAGCGTCACGGCGCGGTCGATATCCTGATCGCAAATGCCGGGATCGCCTGGCCCGACACGGGTGGGGAGGAGATGAGCGACGAGGTATGGCTGAAGGTGGTCGACGTCGACCTGAACGGCGCCTATTGGTCCTGCCGGGAATTCGCAAGACCTATGCTCGAACGGGGCCGGGGCGCGATCGTCACGCTCGGTTCCATGTCCGGACTGATTTCCAACAAGCCGCAACGTCAGGTGCACTACAATTCGGCAAAGGCAGCCGTCCACCACATGACACGCTCCCTTGCCGGAGAATGGGCCGAACGCGGCGTGAGGGTAAACTGTGTCGCGCCGACCTATGTCGATACCGCCATGTCGCGCGGCGGCTTCACCGACGATAAGCTGATGCCGGTGTGGATGGAGATGACGCCGATGAAGCGCGTTGCGCGCCCGGACGAGATTGCCGCCTCCATCCTCTTCCTCGCCTCGGATGCCGCGAGTGCCATGACCGGCGCGGTTGTGGTCGTGGATTGCGGCTATACGATTTGGTAGAGATTGACCGATTTGGCTGAAATCTGTCGACCTCCCTGTCGGCTACCAAGCGGGTGAAGCATGGAGTCTCCGAGCAAACGCGTCGATATCGTTCCTGCCAAGCGGCAGGCTCTTATTTTGGAGCACCTGCGCGTTAGCGGCGCGGCCAGCATCCAGGAACTCGCCGACACGATCGGCGGATCGCAATCGACGGTAAGGCGAGATCTCGAACATCTGGTGGAAAAGGGTTATCTCGAGCGTACCCACGGTGGCGCGCATTTGCTGCAGCCGATGCGCGCCACCTTCGAACGCGAGATGACCGTCAATGCAGAGCTGCAGCACGCCGAGAAGGTAGCGATCGGCCGCGAAGCCGCGCAGCGGTTGAGCGCTCGCGACAGTGTGATCTTCGATAGTTCCTCGACCGTCATGGAGGTAGTGCGCGCCGCCGCCGATCGGGATTTGCCGCTAACCGTTGTGACGAACAGTCTAGAGATTGCCGATTTCGCGGCCGACATCAAATCCTGGCGCATCATCTTGCCGGGCGGCACCGTCCGTCCCGGCTACCGGCACCTTGCCGGTGAGCCGGGCGAGAGCTTCATCAAGACGCTCCATGCCGACCTCTGCATGACCGGTGCTTCGGCTGTGACGGGCACGCTGCTGACGGAAACCTCGCTGGAGGTGGCTTCGCTCAAGCGCGCCATGATCTCTTCTGCCCGCAAGACGATCCTGCTCGTCGACAGCTCGAAGTTCACCGCACCTGGTTTTTGTACGCTCTCGGACATTTCCGAAATTGACGAGGTGATCACCGACGAGGGTATCTCCCAGGACGCACTTTCGTCCTTGCGCTCCGCCGAGCGAAAAGTGACGGTGGTTTGCGTCGGCGCCTTGCCAGCTTCAGGGCGTTCAAAATTGTGATGCCGTCGCCCTGTGACGAAGTGCCGACGGCAATCAACTTGCCCCGAATTTGTCAGGCGGCCGCTCTGCCTATGGATCCGCCGCAATCGTCGCCTGCAGCCATTGCGTGATGGCATCGAAAGCGATCGGTTTGGTGGTGTCGACGTCAAACAGCGGTCCGCGCCGCAGCGGCTCGGCGCGCTTGGCCAGTTCGATCAGTTCGGGGATATAGGCCGCGCCAGGATGGCCGGCGGGGCGCTGATCGAGCCGTGCGCGATAGCGCTCGGCAAGAACCTCGCCGGGCGCGTGACACCAGATTTCGGCGGTCTGCTCGACGCCGGCCCTTCGTAGGTGATCCTCGAGCAGCTGGCGCGGCTGGAAGCCGAACCAGGCATCGACGACAATCGTGGTGCCCGCCGGAGCTTCGCCGACGACCGACCAGATGGCCTGGTAACTGGCACGGCCGAGCATGCGGTTGAATTCACGGTCGCCGCCGCCGAGCGCTTCGAGGAACGGGTTCTTGATCGTATCGAGCGTAAGCAGCGGCCATCCCATCCGGTCGGCGATGCCGCGTGAGACCGTGCTTTTGCCGCTGGCCGGGATGCCGTTGACCAGCACGGCGCGCCTGGTCCGGCCGAGCCGGGCGGGCGGCAGAGACACTGGCGACGGTGGTGCGACTGTTGCCTGTGCGGCGAGCGCCTCCAGACCGGCGCCGATGACACCGGCGTCGTCGCCAAGTTGCGCCGGTTCCACCGGGCATTGGTACCAGGGAGCCAACGCGGGGGCGATGGCAAGTGCCCTGTGGGCCGCTAGGCCAAGTCCGCCGCCGAGCAGGACCAGATCGGGGGCGAACATGGCCACGGCCGAATCGATTGCCGCACGCAGCGGTCTGGCCCAGGCTTCCAGTATGCCGCGCGCCAGCATGTCACCGTCCGCATCCCGGGCAAAAAGCTGATCGACCGAAACATCCGGACCGAGGCCTGCCCGCGCGACGTGACGGCCAAGTGCGGTGCCTGAGCTGGTGGTCTCAACGCAGCCGCGCCGGCCACAGACGCACGCTTCACCCGATATGTCGACAGTGATATGGCCGAGCTGCCCCGCCGTCCCCTTGCCGCGGACGATCCGCCGGTCTTGAACCACGGCACCACCAATGCCGGTCCCGATCGTGAACATGACGATGCTTTCATGGCCTCTGGCGGCGCCTAATGCCATTTCCGCGACCAGTGCCATATTGCAGTCATTGTCGATTACAACGGGCTTGCCCACCAGGCTTTCCAGTCGCTGCGCCAGGGATATCGAAGCCAGGTTGACATAGCCTCCGGATAAGACCGCGCCAAGCCGCGCATCGACGCGTCCGGGGACGCCGATGCCGATGGCGGCAACGCTGGGTGAATCGAGCCGGCGCACCATTCCGGCGATCCGGGAGAGCACGAGCTCCGGATCCGGCGCGCTTTTCTCGGAAATACGATCGAGGATTTCGCCCGTGCCGGAAATGCGGGCGGCGCGCAGATTGGTGCCGCCGATATCGATTCCTATGGCCATCGAACTAGAGCCTGTTTCATTTCGACTAAATCGAAATGGGGCTCTATCTTGCTGTTTGACCATGATCTTTTCCGAAAACCGGTCCCCACTTTTCGGGATCATGGTCTGAGGCATGACGTCCCGTACGTGCCTGGTGTGAACACCGAATAGCTAAGCGGCTTTCTGCCTGTAGTTTCCGATCACCGCCTGAAGCTCGCGCAATCTCGACACTGCGATAGTCCTAAGCCTTTCCCGCTGAATGTCACGGTCAAGCGAGATGCAGTCCTTCCACAGCGACCGGCCGGCGATAACGCCTGACGCGCCGTTCTTCATGGCGATTTCGACCTGGCCGAGGAAAGTCTCATGGTTGACGCCGGCGGAGAGGACCGCCCATGGCACCTCGCCAGCCATGGAGGTGATCCTGGCGCAGGCTTCCGGCGTTCCGGGATAAGGAAGCTTGAGCACCTTTGCCCCGCATTCCAGTGAAATCCGGGTGCCCTCTTCGACAAGCCAGGGAACCTTGGCCGTATAGTCTTCAAGGCTTTCGCCTTCAATCTGATAGGTCAGGAACTCGACGACGAGCAAAAGGTCCTCTCGCGCGAAGTCGGCGATGCATTGGCGCAGAATGGCGACATTGTGCTCATTCGCCTCAGGCCTATCGGGCCTGAGATAGACCATGATCTTGCCGCCGGTGCCGCCGAGCTCGCGAACACGACGCGCGTCGATGTCGGGAACGAGGCGCGACAGGCGGTAGCCGGCGGGCGAGACGTCGAAGCCCGAGGCGTCGAGGCCGATGAGCAGAGCCGTATCACGATTCAGTACCCCTTCATCGACAACCCGCGGCACCGCGCAGAGCGGGTCGAGCAGCACGCAGGATGCCTGGCTGGCGAGGTATTGCGTGATGTCCGACTTGGTGTCGCCGAGCATGTCGTTGGTGATCTTGGCCTGTTCTGCAGGGTCTGATGCGAGCAGGCTCCTCATGCCGCCGCGCTGGTCACAGGCGATGGCCATCATGGCCCCGTCCTTGCCGCATATCTGCTGGTAGCCGCGCAACTCTGCGGTCGTCATCTTTGTCATGGTCTTTTGTCCGATGTTGGCGCCCATTCGCCAGGGCGCGGATCCGTGGAACAAGAAAGGTTCAGTTTTACCTGCCTGTCGGCAGAGATTTTTGCCGCTTTGATGCGCTATCTAACCCAGAATTCGGCCTTGGCCCGCAACTGGCTCTGGAAACGAGCCCACGTTGCGAGTCGGCCGAATTTGCGCGATAACTCCCATCGGTCGATAAGCCTGTAACACATTGCTGAAAGGAATTGCAACCTGTCTGTCCCTCCCGCACAAGATGCGGCCGCATCGCGGACTATGCTGCATACGGTCGCCAAACTGCACTACGAGGCGGAGATGTCGCAGGTCGATATCGCGCGGCGGCTCGGTGTCTCCACCGCGACCATATCGCGTCTCCTGCAGCGGGCGAGGGCAGAGGGCATCGTGCGGATCGAGGTTCTCGATCTTGCAGCGCCTGAAGGCATCGCCACGCAACTGATCGAAGGGCTAGGACTTCGTGACGCGGCGGTCATCGAGACGCCGGCAGCTGGCACGCTGACGGCACTCGCAGCGCCGCTCGGCGCCTTGCTCAAGCAAGCGGAACTGACAGCCGGCTCGGCGATCGCCATTGGCTGGGGGCGCGCCGTTCGCGAGGTGATCCGGGCAGGCCTGCCGCGCATTCCCGGCGTTCTTACCGTCGCTGCCACCGGCGGCATGCAGCAGCAGGCGCCGCATTTTCAGATCAACGAATTCGTCCGGCTCGCCGCTGAAGAGTTCGGCGGGACGCCGCATTTCATCCATGCGCCCTATCTGCCGTCCAGCGAATTGCGTGAGGTCTTCCTCGGCGATGCGGCCATCCGCGACAGCGTCGCGCTTTGGGACCGGACCGACGTTGCAATCGTCGGTGTCGGCCTGCCCCATGCCATCAACCAGCCTGAGGCGAGCGCGGCCACGCTGAGCGAACAGGCCCTGTTTCATGCGGCTGGAGACGTTATCAGGCATTATTTCGACGCCGAAGGTAACCTTATCCCGTGGGAAGGGGAGAGCCGGATGATCGCAATGTCGCCGGCCCAGCTTCGAGCCGTCCCCCTGGTGATCGGTGTTGCCGCCTCGCCGGAGAAGGCGACGGCCATTATCGGTGCCGTCCGCGCCAAGCTTATCAATGCCCTGGTAACAGACACCAAGACTGCTCAGGCCATCCTCGAGGCTCTCTTGCCGCAATAATCGATCCCAAGCTGATCGACATCAACCGCGGCTCGCGAGCCGGCCGCTGCGAAATCATCAGTTGTCGTTGAAGAGTTGGAGCAATAGTCTGCGTGCGTACGGGCTCTGCGGAGCAGCCAGATGTTGTGCGGTTTTGAAAGCGTTTCGACCCGGAAATACCGGGGTTGCAATTTCTTTCAGCAAAGTGTTACAACCTCGCGACTAGGCGCATGTGCGCCGAGCGGCGCTGTTCCCTGGAGCTTGCGGGGGCCAGGACCGGGACTGCACGCAGCAGGCTGGTCGGTTTCGACTGGCTGATCTAAACGGATGGGGGGCGCTCGGGAGGAAAGCTGCCCATAACAGCAAACAGGCGAAACCCGTTCTCGCCGTCAGCACGTCACGTCGCCGAAACGAATTGACGGCCATTTCAACGTCAATCGCAACGGCAAATCTGCCAACATTAAGAGGAGGATGTTATGAAGAAGATTGTTGCCGCCCTGGCGGCTCTCGCCATCTGCGCAACGGCGCTGATCACGCCCGCTTTGGCGCAGGACAAGAAGTTCACCGTTGCTCTCGTTCCGGGCCTTACCACCGACGGCTTTTACATCACCATGCGCAAGGGAGCCCAGGCGGCAGCCGATGCTCTTGGCGTGAGCCTGGTTTTCCAGGGCGCCCCGGATTTCAATCCGGTAACGCAAGTCCCTGTGCTTGATGCCGTCATCGCCAAGAAGCCGGACGCCATCCTGATCGCGCCGACCGACAAGGTTCAATTGGTCGAGCCGCTCCGCAAGGCCCATGATGCCGGCATTCCGGTGATCACGGTCGACACCTTCATCGGCAGCGGCGTTTACCAGACCGGCGCCGGCGAGGCGGATTTCCCGCTGTCCTATATCGCTTCGGACAATGTTCTCGGCGGCGAGATCGCTGCCCGGGCATTGGCCAAGGCCGTAGGCGACAAGGGCAAGGTCTACGTTTCGAACGTGAAGCCGGGCATTTCGACCACCGATCAGCGTGAAGAGGGCTTCAAGAAGGAGATGGCGGCCAACCATCCCGGCATCACCGTGCTCGAAACCCAGTTCAACGACAACGACGCCAACAAGGCCGCCTCGCAGCTGCAGGCTGTGTTCGCGCGCAATCCCGATCTCGTTGGCGTGTTCGGTGCAAATCTGTTTTCGGCGCTCGGCGCGGCCAATGGCGTCCAGCAAGCTGGGCAGACCGGCACCGTCAAGGTGGTGGCGTTCGACGCGCCGACCAGCATCGCCGACAACATCAATACCGGCTTGGTGGACGTTGCGATTGCCCAGCATCCGGCTGAGATCGGCTATTATGGTGTCGTTTCGGCCTATGCCCACCTGACCGGCCAGTCGATCCCGGTTGCGATCGGCACCGGCTTCACGATCATGGACAAGTCGAACATCGCCGATCCGAACATCTCGAAGTACCTCTATTCCGAATGAGTCCAAACCAGCTTGATCTCCTTCCGGCTTGCCGGGAGGAGATCCGGGTCTCTGGGACCCTGTTGACGGAGGCCGCGCCGCGGATCGGATATCAATGACCTCAACATCACCAATTGAGCAAAGCG
This sequence comes from Mesorhizobium sp. M0938, assembly GCF_040319125.1. NCBI lineage: Bacteria > Pseudomonadati > Pseudomonadota > Alphaproteobacteria > Hyphomicrobiales > Phyllobacteriaceae > Mesorhizobium > Mesorhizobium sp. M0938. The sequence continues at coordinate 118,518 of NZ_JAMYNS010000017.1, forward strand.
AACCCCATGTCGCTCCACAGGCTGACCATGGTGATCCAGCCAAGACCTGGCTCGGACGCATCGCCGATGGGCGCGCCTGGCTGTTTCTCGCCGGCCTGATCATCTGTTTTGAGGTTTGGTCGAGGCTCTCCTTCGGCGCGACCTTCATGCTCAATCCGTTCAACCTGCAGTCCATTGCGATATTCGCCGTGGCGCCGCTGCTGCTTGCGACCGGACAGACATTCGTCATCATTTCGGGAGGCATCGACCTCTCGCTCGGCTTTATCATGGGCCTTGCGGCTGTTGTCGCGGCCCATGCCACTAATCTGGCCGGCGTCGCCATGCCGCTGCCACTGGCCATGATGTTGGGCATTCTGGCGGCCGTGATCGTCGCAGGCGTGCCTGGCGTCATCAACGGCTTGCTGATCTCGCGCCTGAGAGTTCCGCCTTTTATCGGCACGCTTGGCATGTTCGGCGTTGCGCGCGGCGTTGCTTACCTGCTGGCCGGCGGCACGACGGTGCCGGTCCAGAATTCCTGGTTCGCGCTGCTCGGCAACGGCAGGTTCTACGGCGTGCCTTATCTCGTCATCATCGCCGCCGTTTTCGTCGTCGTGATGCACTATATCCTGAGCCAGACCCGGTTCGGCCAGCACAACTACGCTATCGGCGCCAATGTGCAGGCGGCGCGTCGTGCCGGCATCGACATCAGGGGCCATACCTTGCGTCTTTATGTGCTTTCGGCGATGTGCGCAGGTCTCGGTGGCGCGCTCTATGCAGCGCGCTTCGCCGCGGGCGCGGCCCAGGCTGGCGAGCCGTTGCTGCTCGACAGCGTCGCAGCCGTCGTGATCGGTGGCGCCAGCCTGTTCGGCGGATCCGGCACCATCTTCGGGACGGTTGCCGGCGCGCTGGTGATCGCGGTCATTCAGTACGGGCTGGTTTTCGTCAATGTCGAGCCGTTCTGGCAATTCATCGCCGTCGGCTTCGTCATCATCATTTCCGTTCTCATCGACCAGGCGCAGCGCCGGTTCAGTGGAGCCCGTCAGGATGAATAGCCAAGCCCAGACCGCCCCCCTTCTGGAAGTCCGGAACCTTTCCAAGCACTTCGGCGCCGTCCGGGCGCTCAACGATTTCTCCATGGTCGTGCGGCCGGGCGAAGTGGTGGCCCTGGCGGGCGACAACGGCGCCGGCAAGACGACGCTGATCAAGGCGATATCGGGCGTCTTTCAGCCGACGGGCGGTGAAATTCTGCTGAGGGGGCAGCCGGTGACATTCGCGACGCCGCATGAGGCGCGCGACAAAGGCATCGAAACCATCTATCAGGATCTCGCTCTCGCCGACAATTTGTCTATCGGCGCCAATATCTTCCTCGGCCGTGAGCCCATGCGCAAGGCCTTCGGCTTTTTGCCGGTGCTCGATCGCAAGGCCATGGCGGTTGCCGCCAAGAAGACGATGGGCCGGCTGGATTTCCATGTCAGCCGGCTCGACGCCCCGGTCAGCAATTTCTCGGGCGGCCAACGGCAGGCCGTCGCCATCGGCCGGGCCGTTTATTGGGACGCGCAAATCCTGATCATGGACGAACCAACCGCGGCCCTCGGCGTACCCGAACAGCGCAAGGTCATTTCGCTCATCCACCAGCTCAAGGCGCAAGGGCGGGGCGTGATCTTCATCTCGCATAATCTGCAGGATATTTTCGCCGTTTCCGACCGCATCGTCGTGCTGCGCCGGGGCGTTCAGGCCGGCGAGCGCAAGATTTCGGAAACCAATCATGACGAAGTCGTCAAGCTCATGGTTGGTGGATAGGCCGAACTTTTCGACTGCTGAAACAACCACTTCTCTAGGCTAACATGCGTCGCCGTATCGCGGCCTGCACGGCGCCAGAACCCGTCAGGACAGCCAGGTCGCCGGCACAGCCACCGCGCTTGGCCGCTACGCAGCATCGCAATGCGCTCGGTCGATTTTCGGCGAAATATGCTCGCTCCCGATGACGGTAAGATGCCATCCAGCTATGCGCGACGTAGCGGGAAGAGGCAGGATGGCGAGCAGAGTCGACATTGCATGAGGATGTCACTATATAGCGGCGGCTTTGGCCCGCGTACCTAGGGTCGCGCGGCGAATGGCGTCACATATTATGACACCTGTAGTGATGGCAATCGGCTGGAATACCGAAAAAAAGCAAGTAGAAACAATGGCGCGTTCCGGGACATGATCCCAGCATACGGTGCCGGTCTCCTCAAGAAAACAGAATCCCTCAAGAATTAGAATGTGCTCCTTGAACCTTCGATTTCCTTCAGCTCTGTGGAGCTTGGACAAGATCGGCTTGCCGGGTGACGACGACTCGGTTGGAATGGGGCGTGCATCTTTTCCGGGATGCTGGCGTTTATGATTACCAACCGGCGCAGCCGCCAGGGAATAGCAGTATGAGTGAACACGCGATCGAGTTCTTGCAGGAGTGGATCGGCGAAAAGGTCCACTGCCACGCCTCGCCGGACAGGATCGAGAAGCAGGCCGAGACCCTCGCCAGGGAATGCGCCGCTAAGGCGGCTGAGGCCGGCATACCGCTGGAGGACATCCAGGAAGAGGTCGGCGATATCAAGGAGCTTATAGCGTCGAGGCTGGAAGAAGCGGCCGAGGCCGGCGAGGAAGAAAAGAATTCGGAAAAGCCAGCCGAGTGATATGCCGACCCGGCGAAAGGCCGGGAAGGCATCTATTGACCCGGCTCAACCATTTTCAAGACCTGCGCCGCGCGTGCGACGGCGCCAGGCAGTTTACGTCCCCTGACTTGCACCGAATCTGCTTTCGAGCCATGCCTTCGGCAGCGCCGGCACAAAATTGCCGTCCCGCCCGGTCATGTCGTCATTGGCGACCAGCGCATTGAGGATTGCCTCCTCCACACTCCCGATCACCGCGTCGAAGAATGGATCGATGTCGCTATCCGGGATGAAATCGGCGTTGGCGATGCGGCCTGACGGCGCCAGTGCCGCCTCGGGGTTGGCGGTCGAAAAGCCCAGGAAAATATCCCCCGAGCTGTGATAGCCGAAGCCGCCGGTCATGGCGACACCGAGCGGCACCCGGCGGACCAGCCGCTTCATCTGATGCGGCAGGAATGGCGCATCGGTGGCGACGATCCCGATGATAGAGCCCTTTTCGGCGCGTGGCATGCCTTCCCGGATCGCCGGTTCCACGAGGTCTGGTCCGGCGTGCAGGCCGCGAATGGTAAAATTGCTCCGCTTGCCGAAATTCGCCTGCACGAACGCGCCGACCGTGTAGCGCCGGCCGTGCCATTCGACGACGCGCGATGCCGTGCCGGAGCCTGCCTTGAAACCGAAGGCGATCATGCCGGTGCCGCCGCCGACGCTGCCTTCCTCGATCGGCCCATTGGTCGCGCCGTCGAGTGCCGCGGCAACATGCTCGAATGTGAGATGGTGGCCGTTGATGTCGTTCAGGAAGCCGTCATAGGTTTCCGCCGCCACCGGCAGGCCCCAGGCGCTGTCGAGCGCGGCTGGCAGCACGCGCTGCATCCAGCGCAGCGTTCCGTCGCGTGAAACCCCGCAGGAATGCGTGTTGGTGATGGTGATCGGGAAATTGAAGGCGCCCGTTTCCTCGACGATGTGCGAGCCGGTCAATTCGCCATTGCCGTTCTGGCTGAAGATACCGGCAAAGACCGGTGTGGCCAGCTCGGCACGCGGTCTGGGCAGGATAGCGGTCACACCGGTGCGCACCGGGCCCTTGCCGACCACCAGCGCACCATCGCCGGAAATCAGCGTCGAATAACCGACCGCAACGCCAGGCACATCGGTGATGGCGTTGAAAGGTCCGGGGGCGCCGTCAAAACTTATGCCGAAGGCCCTTGCGCGAGGCCTGCCGGACGGTGTCGTCTGGTGATGATTGTCGGTCATTGCCATTCAGAAGTCATGGGGATTCAGAACAAGGAGCCTTGATTGCCAGGCTCCTTGCCTTTGGCAACTGGCTTTACAGTTGCTTTCGGCCGTGCGGCACCGCTGGTCGCAACCGCATTGGCGGTTCCGTCGGCGAACTCCAGCGAAAGCGCCATCCCCGACGCCACGTCAGCCGCCTGCTTGATCACCGTACCGTCGGCGTCTTTCACCAAGGCAAAACCCCGCGCCAGCACCGCCTTGTGCGACAGCGTCGCCAGCAGTCGGTCGGCCTGGGTCAGTTTCCCGCGCAACCGTTCGATTCGCACCGAAATCACCCGGTCCTGCCGCCGAGACAAAGCAGCCAAAGTATCGGCCTGCAATTTCTGCCGCCTTGCAATCGGCGCGGGGGACAGCCTTGCAGCGGTACGCGAAAACCGTGTTCGCCGCTCGCGCACGATGGCGAAGAACGCCGCTTGCGCGCGGGCGAGGTCGCGGCCGGCCAGCGTGCGGGCCTCGTTCATGCGCCGCGACAGCGTGGCCGGCGTCAGCCGCTGCGCCTGAAGCCTGGCTCGCTTGCGTTGGACACTGACGGACAGCGCCCGGCCAAGCCGGCTCGTCGCCTCGTCGAAACGCCGGCGCGGCAGCGCCAGCAATTGGTCGGGCGAGGGCAGCGCACGCGCGGCGGCACGGACCGCCTGGCGCTTGCGCTCGAAATTACGCGATGCCGCAGCCTTGAGCCGCGCGCCAAGACCGGCAAGCGTCACTTCTAGGTCGGCCCGCACGGGCACGGCGATTTCGGCGGCACCCGTCGGTGTCGGCGCCCGCACATCCGCCGCCAGGTCGATCAGCGTCCAGTCCGTTTCATGGCCGACGGCGGAGATCACTGGAATGCGTGAGGCGGCGACGGCACGAGCCAGCGCCTCGTCATTGAACCCCCAAAGATCCTCGAGGCTGCCGCCGCCACGCGCCACGATCAACAGGTCGGGCTGCGGGATAACACCATCCTGCGCCAGCGCGTTGAAACCGTTGACGGCGGCGGTCACTTCTGCACCTGCCGTCTCGCCCTGCACCCGCACCGGCCAGACAAGCACATGCAGCGGAAACCGGTCCTTGATCCGGTGGATGATGTCGCGGATGACGGAGCCTGTCGGCGAGGTGACGACGCCGATGACGCGCGGCATGAACGGCAGCAAGCGCTTGCGACCGGCATCGAACAGGCCTTCGGCCTGCAGCCGGCGCTTGCGCTCTTCCAGCAGCGCCATCAGCGCCCCGGCACCGGCCGGCTCCAGATTGTCGATGACGATCTGGTAGTTGGACTTTCCGGGATAGGTGGTGAGCCTGCCTGTGGCGATCACCTCCATGCCTTCTTCGGGGCGGAACTTCAGCCGGCTCATCGTGGTCTTCCACACCACGGCATCGAGCCGCGCGCGGTCGTCCTTCAGGCAGAAATAGGCATGGCCCGAGGAATGCGGCCCGCGATAGCCGGAAATTTCGCCGCGCACCCGCACATTGCCGAAGACGTCCTCGACCGTGCGCTTCAGTGCGCCGGAAATCTCGCTCACCGTGTATTCGGTGGCGTTGGTGCGTGATTCGGATACTGCGTCGCTCATTGGCCGATTGGGGGGCGGTTGCGCGTCCGCGTCAAGACGGCTGTGTCCGGTGCCAGCCCAATTGCGGGGTCTTTCACCAGCCCGGCAGGATCTGGTTCGGCTTGGTTCGCTTCATCTTCGAAAAGGCGAGCGCTGCAAAGTCGAAGGTTCCCGTCTCTTCGCCGAGCGGCACGGAAATATTGTCGAGGCTTTCCGAAATGTGACGGGCAAGCGCCTCGACGATCTCCGGTCGCGACGTCTGGCCGCGCATGATGCCGATGCGGCAATCGGGCAGGGGGCCGAATCCGTCGGCGTCGCCCAGAACCCTCATCCCGGGCCGCAGCGCGCATTCCGGCAGCACCGAGATCGCCAAGCCGGAAAGCACCGCGGCGGTGATGACGGTTGCCGAGAAGCTGGTGAACAGGATGCGGTAGTCACGGTTCTGCCGGTCGAGCACGTCGACGGCAGCCCGCCGCCAGATGCAGTTCGGCCGGCCGAAAGCCATCGGCAATGTGTCTTGCTCATGCGTCGCGTGGTTGGCCGAAGTGACCCACAGCAGCGGTTCGCGCCGCACCACTTCCGACTGGCCGTGCGCGTCATTGTGCGTCACCAGCGCCAGATCGAGGTTGCCGCGCTTGATATGGTCGACCAGCCCCGGCGTCGGCTCGCAGATCACGGTCAGCTCGACACGCGGATTGGAACGGGCGAAGCGGGCCATGATCTCGGGCAGGAAGCGATCGGCATAGTCGTCCGGCGTGCCGATGCGGATCGTGCCTTCGAGCCGCCGGTCGTCGAAGGCGGCCAGCGTTTCCCGATTGAGGAAGAGCAGCCGCCTTGCATAGGACAGCAGCCTGTCGCCATCCTCGGTCAGCTTGTTGGTGCGCCCGTCCTTTTCGAACAACGGCTTGCCGACCCGTTCCTCCAGCCGGCGCATCTGCATGGACACCGCCGACTGCGTCCGATGCACCTCTTCCGCCGCGCGGGTAAAGCTGCCGGTGTCGACGATCGAGACGAAGGTCTGCAACTGATCAAGATCGAGTGGCGCTTTCATCGGTCCAATCCATCATTAGTGTTGATGCTAAAGATTAGAAACATTCGTTTGATTAATCAATCAAGCGGTGGCAGATTCAGCATTGTCCACATCAAGGCAGTGCATGTCGCCTAAGTGGTCACCGTTTTTGGGACGACGACGTGCATCTTCTACGTGGATCGGGACCGGAACGGCCGCTGTTGCCAGCGCCGATCGCCCCGCTTCGTCCGTTCAAATATGAAGGAGGCTGATATGGCTACGTTCGACTTCGCCACCGAGACTTCGCGCATCACGTCGCGTCCGGCTATTGCGACGCGCGCGGCCAACGCCATTTCCAACGTCTACCGCGCCTGGAAAAACCGCCGCGCCTTCTACCGCCTCGGCGAAATGTCGGACTCCGAACTCGCCGACATCGGCTTGACGCGCGCCGATCTCCACGTCGCCATCGAGGTACCGTTTGGCCGCGATCCAACCGAGAGGCTTCGCGTCATCGCGACCGATCGCGCGGACACGATCGAGGATCTTGCCCGCAAGGTGGCCTGATCGCGTTCCGTTTGCTGCCCAGGATTTCGCAGGCTCCCACTCCCTGCCGGTTCCCCGCCGGCTCGCCTGCACACTGCCCGGTTCTCACAAGGACCGGGCATTTTCTTTGGGCGGCGCTGAGATCAGGTGTCGGCCACCTCGTCAGTTTACCGCCGGTCCATTCCCTGCTTGAACTGGTCGAAGATCGACTCCATGCCCCTTTGGTAGTCATCGCGCTGCTGCGCACCCGTCTCGAACATCTTGCCGAACAGATCGTCGAATGGATTGCTTGGCCTGCCGCTCGGATTGGGCGCGGGCTGCGGTGCCTGGCGCTGTTGCGGCGCAGGCTGCCCGCCAGCCATGCCGCCCCCTTGGCCGCCGCCAAACATGTCCTGCAGCACCTTGCCGAGCGGATTGTCGCCCATTGGATTCTGCGTCTGCTGGGGCTGGTGCTGCGGCTGCTGCGCACCACCGCCGAACATGTCCTGCAGCACCTTGCCGAGCGGATTGTCGCCCATCGGGTTCTGTGTCTGCTGCGGCTGGGTTTGCGGCTGCTGGCCACCGCCGCCGAATATGTCCTGCAGCACCTTGCCAAGCGAATTGTCAGCTGGGTTTGCAGGCTGCGGCGCCTGGCGTTGCTGTGGTGCCGGCGCCTGGGCGCCGCCGCCCGCTTGCCGCATCATCTGCTCGATGAGCTCGCCGAGTGGATTGCCGCTGCCGCCGAAGCCGCCGGCCCCCTGCATCTGGTTGTTGGTCTGCTTGAACAGGCCGCCCATCACCATCGAAGCGACGGCCGGCAGCATCTGCTGCAAGACCTGCTGGCTGACGCCGCTCGCCTGCGCAGCCTGGCCGGCAACGGCGCGCGACAGATCCTTCGAGCCGAACAGATGCCCAAGAATGCCGTTGCCTTCATCGACGCCCTGCGGCGAGAAAGCCCGGCTTGCGTCCTCGAAATATTTGGCGTGCTGGCCGCTGGCCATTGCCGTCATGAACGAGCCGAGCCCGTAAGGGTCGGAGGTGTTGCGCTTCAGCCCCTGTGAAAAGGCCGGCAGCAGCGCCTCGACCGCCGATTGCGTTTGCTGCTGCGAAAGCCCGAACTGTTGGGCCAGCGCCTGCATGCCGTTGCCGTTCTGAGCCTGTGCCAGAATGTCGAACAAGGAAGGCATTGGTTTTCTCCTCGGGAAAATCCTAGGGAGAGAAACTAATCCGTTTCCATCATTGATTGAAGCGGCTTTCTTGAGCTGTCGGCCAAGCGGATAGCGAACAGTTAATACGCATACTCCATGAACACTGGTTCGATCGAACCGCCCCAGCGCGTATGATAGGCCGAGAGCAGCTCTTCGGCGCTGGTGGTACCGCGCGCGACGACTTCGTCCAGCGTGCTGAGGAACGACGTTTCGTCGTAGCCGTCACGGTTCTTGCGGCCGCGGTTCTTCAGCCCCATGCGCGAGATGACCAGCACGTCGCGGGCGATCTCGCGCAGTGTCGTGTTGCGGAACGGCGCCGAAATACCTTGCGCCGGCACGGCGTTGCGCATTGCCAGCACTTCTTCGTAGCTCCAGCTCGAGGTCAGCGCCTCGGCCGCGTCGAGCGCCGCCGCGTCATAGAGCAGCCCGACCCAGAACGCCGGCAACGCGCAGATGCGCCGCCACGGTCCGCCATCGGCGCCGCGCATTTCAAGGAAACGCTTCAAGCGCACGTCGGGAAACAGCGTCGACAGATGGTTCGCCCAATCGCCCATCGTCGGCAGCCCGTCGGGTATCTCCTTGCGGGCCGCACCTGCCATGAACTGGCGAAAGGTGACGTGCGTCATGTCGTGGTAGTGGCCGTCGCGGATGACGAAATACATCGGCACGTCGAGCGCCCATTCGACATAGTCGGCGAAGCCGAAATCGGGCGAGAAGCAGAATTCGAGCAGGCCCGAGCGGCGGTTGTCGGTGTCGCGCCAGATGTCGCCGCGCCAGCTCTGCAATCCGTTGGGCCGGCTCTCGGTGAAGGGCGAGTTGGCGAACAGCGCCGTCGACAGCGGTTGCAGCCTCAGCGACACCTGCATCTTGCGGCGCATGTCGGCCTCGCTCTCGAAGTCGAGATTCACCTGGATGGTGCAGGTGCGGTACATCATGTCGAGGCCCTTGGTGCCGACCTTGGGCATATAGCGCGTCATGATCTCGTAGCGCGACTTCGGCATTTTCGGCGTCTCGGCCAACGACCATTTCGGGCTGCCGCCGAGGCCGAGGAAGCGGATGCCCATTGGCTCGGCGATCTCGCGCACCTGCGCCAGATGCGCATTGCCCTCGCGGCAGGTCTGGTGGATCGTCTCCAGCGGTGCGCCAGACAGCTCGAACTGGCCGCCGGGTTCCAGCGAGATCGCGCCCTGGCCGGTCGGCTCGACCAGGCCGATGATGCGGCCGGCATCCATGATCGGATCCCAGCCGAGTTTTTCCTGCATGCCTTCGAGAATGGCGCGGATGCCGTGCTCGCCGCCATAGGGCACCGGCGCATTGCCGTCGACATAGAACGGGAATTTCTCGTGTTCGGTGCCGATGCGCCATTTGTCGCGCGGCTTGTTGCCTTCGGCCAGATGCTCGACAAGCTCGTCGACGCCTTCAATGGGCCGGAAATCGGTTGTGTCGCGCGCCATCAAAAGCCCTCCGACGCATTGACTCCGAAAATCGGTATCGATTTCGCTGGGATCATGCGTCAACCAAAGTGCTACAACGTCCTATGCGCGTCCGAAAGGACGCGCGGCGCTGCAGGCGGCCAGACGACCGCCGGCGCTAGATGACGAAATGTCAGTAGACGAGCAAGCGAAAAATCCTGAGCCACAGGTCAAGTGGAATTGATCACCAGTCCCCGACCGTCGCCTGTATCACCGCCAGCGCCGCCACTGCAGCCGTATCGGCGCGCAGGATGCGCGGTCCAAGCGGAATCGCCGTGACGAAGGGCAGCGCCCTCAGCATCCTTCGTTCCTCGTTGGAAAACCCGCCCTCCGGCCCGACCAGCAGCCCGAACTTCTTCTCCCGCACCGCTTGCAGCGCGGGCAGGGGATTATTGGTCGAGGCATCCTCGTCGCAGAAGATCAACCGCCGTTCCTTGTCCCAGCCTGCCAGCAGGCGTTCGAATTTTTCCGCTTCGCGCACCTCCGGCACCGCCAGGATACCGCATTGTTCGGCTGCCTCGACGACATTGGCGCGCAGGCGTTCTATGCCAGGCTTTGTCACTTGCGTGTGCTGGGTGACGACCGGCTGCAGGACGCCGGCGCCCATCTCGACCGCCTTCTGCACCAGATAGTCGAGCCGCCCCTGCTTCAATGGCGCAAAACAGTAGAGGAGATCGGGCGGCGGCGGCTGCGGCCGCTGCAAGGTGAGCACCTTCAGGCGTACCGCTTTCTTGGATTTGGCGGCGATTGCCGCTAACCATTCGCCGTCGCGGCCGTTGAACAACAGGACTTCGGCGCCTTCGCCGAGCCGCAGCACATGCATCAAATAGTGGCCCTGCTGCGGGCTCGCCTCAAACTCGATATCCGGTCCGAGGTCGTCCGGCACGAACAGCCGCTGCATCTTGTAATTGGCGCGCATCGCCGAGGAATGGGCGAGCCGGCTCCTGGCGTCAAGTCTCGGCCGAGGGATGCCAGACGGGTTCGTAGCCTTGCCTCAACACGGACACGGTGGTTGCCGGCGTGAGCAGGCGGATTGGACGGTTGGCAAAGCCGCCGAATCCCACCGGATGGCCCCCCACCGGATGGCCATAGCCTGCGAACGACCAGCGCAGTGCCTTGCCGCTGCGCAATGCATAAGCGTTGCCGCCGTCCGCGACCATAGCGCCGTCCGGCAGCCCGGCAAGCTCTTCTGCGGATACGACCGGTGCCCGCCCGCCTGCCGCGAGCCGCTCCTTATGCAGTCGCTTGTCGACCTGCGGTGCGCGCGGCTCGGCAATGCCGATGGATACGCCGAAGCGCTGGACGAAATCCCTGGCCCGTTCGCGCCGGCAGAAGAAGCAGGGCCGATGCCCGGCCGAGAGCGCCGTCACCTCGTCCAGGAAAAACAATTCGGTCCAGCCGGGTTTTCCTCCTGGCCGATTTCGGCCCATCGGCTCGCGCTGCGCGTCGCGGAATTCGCAGACGCAGATGATCCAGGCATGCAGCGCCCAGCGCTTTTTCAGCAGCGTCTTCGTTTCGGGATCATGGATGATGCCGCGATTGCCCATGAACAGGCCGCGTTCCGGCACGGCATGGATGACGCCGAACGGGTCTACCCGGTTCTGCAGTGGCATAGCTTTCTCCCCGAATACGCATCTTGGCTGGAATGACGGCGGCATGATATCGCTCGTCGCATCTTTTTCGTGTCAGCAGGTTTTTCGATGCGGGTGCTGGTGGTCCAGAACTACGACAAAACGGGCCTTGGCCAGGTTGGCGCAGCGCTTGCTGAGGCCGGCGCCGATCTCGATCTGCGCCGCCCCTATCAAGGCGATGCCCTGCCGGAAGATGCTGCCGCGCACGACGCCTTGGTGGTGCTTGGCGGTGGCCAGAACGCGCTGGCCGACGACGACTATCCCTATTTCCCCGCCTTGCTCGAACTGACCCGCGATTTCGCCGACAGGGACCGCGCCGTGCTCGGCATCTGCCTCGGCAGTCAGCTGGTCGCCCGCGCCTTTGGCGGCGAGAACCGGATCGGCGCTGCCAACGAATTCGGCTGGTGCGGCGTATCGCTGACGCCGGCGGCCAAGGCCGATCCGGTGCTCGGCGCACTGCCCGAGAAATTTCCCATCTTCGAATGGCACGACGACACCTTTGTGCTGCCTGAAAACGCCGTGCGGCTCGCCGGCAACGATGTCGCCGAGAACCAGGCGTTTCGCATCGGCCGCGCCGTCTATGGTTTTCAGTTCCATTTCGAGGCCGACCGTCCGATGGTCCGCGACTGGAGCAAGTCCTTCGCCCCGCTCATAGCCCAGCGGCATCCCGACTGGAGCGATCGGCTCGACGACGAAATCGCCCGCAACGGACCGGATGCCGATGCCGCCGGGCTGGCCATCGCCCGCGCCTGGGTGGCGGCAATCTGACGCTTGTCAGGACCTACGTTGCATATTTGGCACGCCGGCAAAAATCCGCTGTGGACAGTTTCTTTCGTCCTTGGCTTGTGGCCGCCCGCCACTCTAGAAGGCACGCGCTCTGCATCGTCCGTGCAACGCGATGAACCCTTTGGATCACTCGCGCGACACATCGCCGATACAGAACTTCCCTAGAAGCGCGAAATCGTGTTTTCCGTTTCAACCCATTGGTAACCCGGCTCGTGCACAGATACAGAAAGCTCAACAAGAGATGACGTCCGTGAAAGCAGCGCTTCTGTCCTTTGTCATGTTGTCGGCCATCGTGTTGTGCGGCCTGGGCACCTATGCTGGCGACGCAGCCAACAATCACAACGCCATCGACGGCTATGGCGTCACCACTGCGCTTCGCTAATGCATGTCGCCCAAAGCCACTCGGGCTTGACCCAAGGTGGGCAGCGGCTTTGGGATAAAGTCATACACAAAGCCAGAGACTTGAAGCGCGCCGCCGCTTTTAAGCTCTCTCCCCCGATACCACCAGGATACGCTTGTCCGCGCCGTCCACGACGAGCGCGGTAAGGTTTCCCGTCTGCCAGGCGAGCGTGTCGATGTTAACGCGGTTGATCATCACCTCCGCCTCCGGCACCGGCGTGTGGCCGTGCACCACGATCTTCGGATGGAGGCCCGCATGGTTGTGGAAGATATCGCGGATCCAGATCAGGTCCTGCGTGCTCTGACTTTCCAGCGCAATGCCCGGGCGGATGCCGGCATGGCAGAAGAAGAAGTCGCCGAACGTCAATGAAAACGGCAGCGACTGCAGGAAGTCGACATGGCTTTTCGGCACGGCCTCGACAAGCGCTGCATGGCCTTGCCGCAGTGCTGCCTCGGACCTGCCAAACCACGCGCCGCCGCCTTCATTGAGCGCCACGCCGTAGGATTGCGCGGTCTGGATGCCGCCATAGCGCATGAAAAGCCCGTCCGCATCCGGTGTGTCGAGAAAGTCGAGGAAGCCGATGTCGTGATTGCCGGCGAGCATCAGGTGGCGCGGGTCGCGTTTTTGCGCTTCGATCAGGAAATCGAGGACCCCCTTGGAATCCGGGCCGCGGTCGACATAGTCGCCGAGATGGATGACACGCCAGTCGGCCGGCCGTGCCTGGCGGATCTCGGCCGCAATCCGGTGGTACATGGCGGCAAGCAGGTCGAGCCGGCCATGCACGTCGCCGACCGCATAAAGGCGGATGCCTTCCGGTCCGCGCGCGTCGAGAAAGTGGATGCCGGGGGCGGTCAATGCTTGCATCTCTGTGATCATGCCGTCACGGGAGTCTAACGTCGAAGCTGATCCTTGCCCATGTCGGTTACCAAACGCTTTCCGCACAGCGCCAGCGTTATGTCCATCTCCTTGCGGATGATCTCCAAGGCTTTTGTCACGCCTTCCTTACCGAGCGCGCCCAAGCCGTAAAGAAAAGGCCGGCCGATATAGGTGCCCTTGGCACCGAGGCAAAGCGCTTTCAGCACATCCTGGCCCGAGCGGATGCCGCCATCCATATGGACCTCGATCGTGTCGCCGACCGCGTCGGCGATCTCTTCGAGTACTCCGATCGACGACGACGCACCATCGAGCTGGCGTCCGCCATGATTGGAGACGATGATCGCGTCGGCGCCGGTCTTGGCCGCCATCAGCGCGTCTTCCTTGTCGAGGATGCCCTTCAGGATCAGCTTGCCGCCCCAGCGCTCCTTGATCCAGGCAACGTCCTTCCACGACAGATGCGGGTCGAATTGCTCCGTCGTCCATGACGACAGTGAGGTGAGGTCGCCGACGCCCTTGGCGTGGCCAACGATGTTGCGGAAGGTCCGGCGCTTGGTGCCTGCCATGCCAATGCACCAGCCCGGCCGGGTCGCCACCTGCCACATGTGCTTCGGCGTGAAACGCGGCGGCGCCGAAAGCCCGTTGCGGATATCCTTGTGACGCTGGCCGAGAATCTGCAGATCGAGCGTCAGTACCAGCGCCGAGCATTTCGCTGCCTTCGCCCTGTCGATCAGGTCGAGGACGAAATCCTTGTCGCGCAGCACGTAGAGCTGGAACCAGAACGGCTTCTTGGTCACCGATGCGACATCCTCGATCGAACAGATGCTCATCGTCGACAGCGTGAACGGCACGCCGAATTCCTCCGCCGCCTGCGCCGCCAGCATCTCGCCGTCGGGGTGCTGCATGCCGGTCATGCCGGTCGGCGCCAGCGCCACCGGCATCGCCACTTTCTCGCCGATCATGGTCGATTCCAGCGAACGGTTGCTCATGTCGACCAGCACGCGTTGGCGGAATTTGATCTTTTGGAAATCTTCCTCGTTCGCCCGGTAGGTGCTTTCGGTCCATCCACCTGAATCGGCATAGTCGAAGAACATCTTCGGCACGCGGCGGCGCGCCAGGTCCTTGAGATCGGCGATGGTGAGGATCATGCTCATGGGCTTCCCGCTGGTTCTTCGCTAATTCGTCGTTGTTGATTTTTTCTTGCCGGCGCTCAAGAGCGTTTCTTTGCCGGCTCGCTGTCGCCGGCTTCGGAGCGCTGCATGAGCCTCAGGCGCGACACGCGCTGCCAGTCGCCGCTGCGCTCGGCCTCGGTCATGGCGCGTTCGACATGGGTGATGTGGTCCATGGCCGCCTGTCTTGCAGCCGCCGGGTCGCCGGCTTTCACCGCTGCGTAGATCGCCCGGTGTTGCGAAAGCAGCGCCTCGCGCGCGCCCGGCACGTTGAACACCAAAAGCCGGTTCTGGAACACCCCCTCCGACAGCAGCCGGTAGCACGAGCGCAGCGTATGCAAGAGGATGATGTTGTGCGCACATTCGCAGATCGCGTGGTGGAACTCGACGTCGATTTCCGCCTCGTCGTCGAAGTTGCCGGTCCGGTGCGCCTCGTCCATGCGCGCCATGATGCGGTCGAGCAGCGCCAGGTCGTCGGATGTGGCGCGTCGCGCCGCGTACTCGGCCGCTACCGCTTCGATCTCGCGGCGGTATTCCAGATAGTCGGTCGCCGCTTTGCGGTGCATGGAGATCAGGTCCGTCACCGGCTTGGTGAACAGCTGGCCGATGACGTCGGCGACATGGGTGCCGCCGCCGGGCCGTGTCGTCAGCAACCCGCGCCCCTCCAGCACCTTCAGCGCATCGCGCAGGATCGGCCGCGATACTTCGAACCGACGCGCCAGCTCGCGTTCGCCCGGCAGCTTGTCGCCGGTGCGCAGGACGCCTTCGAGGATCAGGTTTTCGATCTGCTGCACCACCTCGTCGGCGGTGCGAGAATGCTCGATCCTGGAGAAAATGTCGCTCAACGGGAATGCCTGGGTTGAACCGGTGTTGCGCAGGATAAAGCCAGTGTCGCTAAGTGGTCAAATTATTTATCCAATTGGTTCGCCGGGCAGATTGCGACGCTGAGGCGGATATCGTCTTCGGCTAATCTCTTATTTGTGGCAAAACATTCTCGACATCGAAAATTGCGAGCCGTCGGGTTTCCCAAATTTGGCAAGTGGGATTTGCAACAGAGACAAGTCGCTGGTAAAACATTTTTACCACTCAATTGAAGGAGGCTGTGAATGTCCGGCCTGCTGATGCCGAAGCCAGACGACGCCACGATGCGCCGGCGCGACGAGATCGTCGCCGAGATGCGCATCATCGTGCCGGGCGAAGGCGTCGTCGACGCGGCCAATTCGATGCGTGCGTTCGAGAGCGACGGCCTCACCGCCTATCGGCAATTGCCGCTGGTCGTGGTGCTGCCCGAAACGGTGGCGCAGGTGTCGCGCGTGCTGAAATATTGCAACGACCGCAATATCCGCGTCGTGCCGCGCGGCTCCGGCACCTCGCTGTCCGGCGGCGCGCTGCCGCTCGAAGATGCCGTGCTGCTGGTGATGAGCCGCTTCAACCGCATCCTCGAGATCGATTTTCCAAACCGCATCGTCGTCGCCCAGCCCGGCGTCACCAATCTCGGCATCACCACCGCCGTCGAGCAGGAGGGCTTTTATTACGCCCCCGATCCATCCTCCCAGATCGCCTGCTCGATAGGTGGCAATGTCGCGGAGAATTCCGGCGGCGTACATTGCCTGAAATACGGTCTTACCGCCAACAATGTGCTCGGCATCGAGATGGTGCTGATGAACGGCGAGGTGGTGCGGCTCGGCGGCAAGCACCTCGACGCGGAAGGCTACGACCTGCTCGGCGTCATGACCGGTTCCGAAGGGCTTCTTGGCGTCGTCACCGAAGTCACCGTGCGGATCCTGAAGAAGCCGGAGACGGCGCGGGCGCTTCTGATCGGCTTTCCGACCAGCGAGCAGGGCGGCCAGTGCGTCGCCGACATCATCGGCGCCGGCATCATCCCAGGCGGCATGGAGATGATGGACCGCCCGGCGATCCACGCGGCCGAGGATTTCGTCCATGCCGGTTACCCCCTGGACGTCGAGGCGCTGCTGATCGTCGAGCTCGATGGGCCCGGCGTCGAGGTCGATCATTTGATCGGCCTTGTCGAAGCCATCGCCTATAGCAACGGCTCGACCACATGCCGCATCTCGCAGTCGGAGCAGGAACGGCTGAGCTTCTGGGCCGGTCGCAAGGCAGCCTTTCCGGCGGTCGGCCGCATCTCACCTGACTATTACTGCATGGACGGCACCATCCCGCGCAAGGAACTGCCGCGCGTGCTCGCCGGCATGCGAGAGCTCTCCGAGAAATACGGGCTCGGCGTTGCCAATGTCTTCCATGCCGGCGACGGCAACCTGCATCCGCTCATCCTCTATGACGCCAATATGCCGGGCGAGCTCGACAAGGCGGAAAGCTTCGGCGCCGACATCCTGCGGCTCTGCGTCAAGGTCGGCGGCGTGCTGACCGGCGAGCACGGGGTCGGCGTCGAGAAGCGCGACCTGATGCCGGAAATGTTCAACCAGATCGACCTCGACCAGCAGATGCGGGTCAAATGCGCTTTCGACCCCAACCATCTGCTCAACCCGGGCAAGGTGTTTCCGCAGTTGAGGCGATGCGCTGAACTCGGGCGCATGCATGTGCACCGGGGGCAGGTGGCGTTTCCCGACATTCCGAGGTTTTGAGGGATGCTGCTCAGGCAATCCACCCTCGATGGCATCGCCCGCGGCGACATTACGCTCGCCTTTCGCCGATGGAAGCGGCCGACGGTCAAGGCTGGCACAAGGCTGCGGACGGCAGCCGGCGTCGTGCGCATCGGCAAGGTCGAACCGACAGACGAGGCCGGACTGACTGACGCAGATGCGATGGCTGCGGGTTACGCCGATCGCGCCGCCCTCCTTGCTGATCTCCGCGCCGGTGGTGATCGCAGCCTCTACCGGATTGCTTTCGACGGCATTGAGGTCGACGCGCGGATTGGCTTGCGCAATTCGGGGGACCTGTCCGATGCCGACTGGCATGCGCTTGCGGCGCGTTTCGAACGCTGGGACAAGACCGCTCCTGGCTACTTCGCTGCGATACTCAGCCTGATTGCGAAAAACGTTGCCACATCAGCAGCATCCCTCGCCGAAAAGCTCAGCGTCGAAAAGCCGAAATTCAAACAGGATGTCCGCAAGCTCAAGGGACTTGGCCTGACCGAGAGCCTTGATGTCGGTTACAGGTTGTCGCCAAGAGGTGAGGCAGTTCTCGAAAAACTTCGGGAGCATAGGCTTTGACCACTTTCACCCCATCCACATCAGCCGAAGTCATCTCCACCGTCGCCTGGGCCGCGGCGGAAGAATCGCCGCTCGAAATCCTCGGCCATGGCTCCAAGCGCGGCATTGGCCGTCCGCTGCAGACCGAACATACGCTCGACCTGTCGAAACTGTCCGGTGTCACGCTCTACGAGCCGGCCGAACTGGTGCTGTCGGCGAAAGCCGGCACGCCGCTCGCTGAGATCGAAGGCCTGCTTGCCGAAAACGGCCAGCAGCTTGCCTTCGAGCCGCTGGATTATGGCCCGCTGCTCGGCGGCGAGAAGGGAAAAAGCACCATTGGCGGTGTGCTGGCGGCGAACCTTTGCGGCCCGCGCCGGCTGAAGGCGGGCGCGGCGCGCGATCATATCCTCGGCATTGCAGCGGTTTCGGGCCGCGGCGAGGCCTTCAAGTCGGGCGGTCGCGTGGTTAAGAACGTCACCGGCTATGATCTCTCCAAGCTCATGGCCAACAGCTGGGGCACGCTGGCTGTGTTCACCGACGTCACCTTCAAGGTCCTGCCCGCTGCCGAAACCGAAGTCACGCTCGCCGTCCGTGGCCTGCTCGACGACCATGCCGCCGCGGCCATGGCGCTGGCGCTCGGCTCCAGTGCGGAAGTGTCGAGCGCTGCCCATCTTCCTGAACGCGTCGCCGCACGGGTCGCCGGCGGCAGTCTCGGCGGTGCCGCGGCGACATTGCTGCGCGTCGAAGGGTTTGGGCCGTCGGTCGCATACCGCATCGCCGCGCTGAAAGACCTGCTCCGAAATGCCGGCCCGATCGAGGAGATTTCGGGCGAGATCTCGCGTTCCGTCTGGCGCGATATCAGAGATTGCGCGCCGTTTGCCGACGGCCTGGAAAAGCCGGTGTGGCGGGTCTCTATGGCGCCGGCGCAAGGTCACCAGATGGTGCTGGCGCTGCGCATGCAGGCGGCCGTCGATGCCTTCTATGACTGGCAGGGTGGACTGGCCTGGCTGCGCATGGAACATGGCGATCCCGAAGCCGATCTCCTGCGCGGACTGGTGAGACAATATGGCGGCGGCCATGCGACGCTGGTGCGCTCCGCCCCTTCGCATCGCACCGCTGTGCCGGTATTCGAGCCACAGGCGCCGCAACTGGCGGCATTGTCGGCGCGGCTCAAAGCCGAGTTCGATCCCAAGAATATCCTCAATCCCGGCCGTATGGCGCCGGCTGCAGGCTCTGCTACTCTTGGCTCGGCAACCGAGGGAGCAGCATCATGAGCGACATCAACCCAGGCCCGACCGACTCAGGTAAACCCGCGCCGCGCCAGACCGACCGCTGGCTGGAGCCCGGTCCGACCAACGCACTGGTCATCTACATCCTCTATCTTGCCAGCCTCGTCATCGGCGTCACCGGCATTGTCGGAATCGTTCTGGCCTATATCAACCGCGGCAAATCAGGCGGCTTCGTCGAGAGCCACTACACGTTCCTGATCCGCACCTTCTGGATCGGCCTGCTTTATGCGCTGATCTCGGTTGTGCTGATGATGGTGGCGATAGGCGTCGTGCTGATGTTCGCCGTCGCCGTCTGGTTCATTGCCCGCTGCATTCTCGGCCTGCAGGCGCTGCAGCGTGGCGAGCCGGTTAAAAACCCGGAAAGCTGGTTCCTCGGGCTATAGGATTTCTTTGCGTGCAGACAAATTTCTCAGCTGCCCAGCTTACCGATCCGCATGTCGCGGAATCGGAAAAGATCCTGCGCAAATGCGTGCATTGCGGCTTCTGCACAGCCACCTGCCCGACCTATGTGACGCTTGGCAACGAGTTGGATTCGCCGCGCGGGCGGATTTACCTGATCAAGGACATGCTGGAGAACGGTCGCCTCGCCGACAAGGAGATCGTCACCCATATCGACCGTTGCCTGTCCTGCCTCGCCTGCATGACCACCTGCCCGTCGGGCGTCAACTACATGCATCTGGTCGATCATGCCCGCGCCCATATCGAGGAAACCTACAAGCGCCCGCTGCTCGATCGCCTGACGCGCGCGATGCTGGCATTCGTGCTGCCTTATCCCACGCGCTTTCGCACCGCGCTCAAGCTGGCGAAACTCGGCCAGCCATTCGTCGGACTGTTCGAAAAGGTCTCGGCATTGAAGCCGCTGGGCGCGATGCTCAAGCTCGCTCCGGCGTCGGTTCCCGTCGCATCGCCAATGGCTTCGCCGGGCATCCATGCCGGGCAGGGTGCGAGAAAAATTGGCCGCGTCGCCATCCTCACCGGCTGCGCGCAATCCGTACTCGATCCCGGCATCAACGACACGACGGTCGCGCTGCTGACGCGGCTGGGCGTCGACGTCGTCGTGCCTGAGGGCGAGGGCTGCTGCGGCGCGCTGGTGCATCATATGGGCCGCGAGGCGGCCGCGCTTGCTGCGGCCAGGCGCAATGTCGATGCCTGGACGCGCGCGATCGACCGGGGCGGGCTCGATGCAATCGTCATCACCGCGTCCGGCTGCGGCACCACAATCAAGGATTACGGCTTCATGCTGCGCCTCGACCCGGCCTATGCCGGCAAAGCGGCGCGAGTGTCGGCGCTGGCCAAGGACATCACCGAATATCTGGTGAGCCTCGACCTGCCGGAACCCGTGCGCAAGCCGGGCACCATCGTCGCCTATCACTCCGCCTGTTCGATGCAGCACGGCCAGAAGATCACCCGTCAGCCCAAGGAGCTGCTGGCCAAGGCCGGCTTCGTCGTGCGCGAGCCGCGCGAGGGGCACCTGTGCTGCGGCTCGGCCGGCACCTACAACATCCTGCAATCCGAGATTTCGGCAAGACTGCGTGACCGCAAGGTCAGAAATATCGAGGCAACGGGCGCTGAAATTGTCGCCACCGGCAATATCGGCTGCATCACCCAGATCGCCTCGGCTGCGAAGCTGCCGGTGGTGCACACGATCAAGCTGTTGGACTGGGCGTATGGCGGCCCGAAGCCGGAGGGCGTTCCGGAAGAAAAGCTGGTTACAGTCTGAGTAACAGGACGGTCGTGGGCGCCAGGCCCCCTCATCCGGCCGCTTCGCGTCCACCTTCTCTCCGCTGGGGAGAAGAGGTTGGCGCCGGCGCCGACAGTCTCCTCTCCCTTCGGGGAGAGGTCAGCCGAGCGAAGCGGAGGCTGGGTGAGGGGGCTGGCGCCGCCCTGTGCCCTACTCCGCCGCCAACTTGTCCACCACACCGTAGGTCGCCTGGTAGCGCACGCGTTGCCGGCTGAGCGCCACCATCGTGTTGCGCAAAAGGATCGCCACGGTGATGGGACCGACTCCGCCAGGGACGGGCGTTATCCAGGACGCCACCTCCTTGACGCTCTCGGTATCGACGTCGCCGACGATGCGGCTTTCCCCGTCCGGTCCGATCTCGGCATTGATGCCGATGTCGATGACGGCCGCACCCGGCTTGACCATGTCGGCCTTGATCAGCCGCGGCTTGCCGACCGCGACGAACAGCGCGTCGGCGCGGCGCGCGTGCGCTGCCACCGAACGCGTCATGTGGTGGCAGACCGTCACTGTCGCGCCTTCGCTCATCAAGAGGAAGGCGATCGGCTTGCCGACGATCTCGGAATGGCCGACGATGACGACCTCGAGCCCCTTGAGATCGAGGCCGGTTTCCCTAAGCAGTTCGACCGAAGCGGCGGCCGTGCACGGCGCGAGGTCGAGCTGGTTGTAGACGATGTTACCGATGGACGCCGGATGCATGCCCTCGACGTCCTTGAGCGGATGCACTGCCGCCTGCAGCGTCTTGATCGGGATATGCGCCGGCACCGGCCGCTGGATGATGATGCCGGTGACGCGTGGATCGGCATTAAGGCCGTGGATCGCCGCTTCCAGTTCGCCTGATGTGATGTCGGCGGGAAACCGTCTTTCCTCGAAACCGATGCCGGCCAATGCCGCCTTGGCACGCTGGTTGCGCACATAGACATCCACCGCTGCGGTGTCGCCGACGGTGATCGATATCAGTTTGGGCGGAAAACCTTCGGCGGTGGCGATCGTTGCGTCCTCGCGAACGGCAGCGATGATGCGTTGGGCGACCGGGCCACCTTTGAGATAGCGGCTGTCGTCGGGCAGGGGCATGGAGATGGGCCTTTGTCTGGAAGCGCTGCGGCCGACATAGCAAAAAAACGCGAAGAATGGCAGCGAGAATGCGAACCGCCATAACCTCCAGCGCGACGTGCCGGCCAAGCCCGATCGTGTTCCAGAAACAGAAAGGGGCGCGCGGGTTGGCGCGCGGGCCCGTTCGTTCGGGCCCCCAGACCCCACCGGCCCGGCCCCCGTTTTCCCGCGCACCCGGTTTTTTGGTTAACGGAGCCCCATCGTTTTTGGGGAGAAAAAACAAA
>NZ_JAMYNS010000018.1:0-137762 GCF_040319125.1 Mesorhizobium sp. M0938
GGGGTCGCGGGTTTTTTTAAAATCCCCCTGTTAACCCCCTAGGGCGGGTTTTGCCCTTTCGCCGGCCCGCGCGGTTCGGCCCGCCGCGGGGGGGCCTGGCGGGCCCCGCGGGCCCGCCGCCCGCGCCGCCTTGGTCCGGAGGCGTCGGATCGCGATCCCCGCAATCACCAGCTCGTGGGCGGCCGTTGACGCGGGTGGGAGCGGTGTGGGGTCGACCCCGGCGAGCATGCGCTCGGCCTCGTCGAGGCGTCCGATCAGGAGCAGGCGCCGGACTTCGAGGTTGCGCGCATGCGCGGCATTGACGCGATCGCCGTGCTTTTCAAGCGTCGATCTGGCGGCGTCGAGTGCCTTCGCCGGCCAGCCGAGGTCGCGCGAGACGAGTGCGATCTCGGCTTCGGCAACGACGCACCTGGCGCGGGCCACAGCCTCTTTCGGACCGAAGGCGCGCGCAGCACTTTTGAGGAGAGCCTTTGCTCGAACAAGATCGCCGAGCTGCGCCATCGCGATGCCACGCAGCGCAAGTGCCGGCGCATCGTCACGCAAGGCAACCCGCTTCAATGCGCCGAGGGGATCACCCGTCGCGAGGGCGCGCGCCGCAGCGGTGATCAGCGAGTCCATCGGAATCCCGTCACACTTGTAACTCTCACCATTCGATCTCCGGTCCTAATCTATCTCAGGACCAACAGCCAGCGCGCCGTATCGAAACGGTGCGTGTCGTAACGATGCGCAGGACGCGAAGGAGAAGAACGATGGCAGGCGACAACCCGGGAGGTCCGGCACGATGAACACTGCTCGGCACGAAACTGCGGCTACCTGTGCCGGCAGCGGCACGGCCACGCTCGGCGCCACCGATTGGTTATCGCTCGCGGCCGCGCCAACCTTTGCAATCATGGCGCTGTTGACCGCCCTTACCGGTGATGCGGGCATGATCTGTTCGGCCGCGCAACATGCGTCACCGCTGAGCGGTATGGTCGTGATGTACTTGCTGATGAGCGCCTCCCATTTGGGGCCGTGGCTGAAGCTGGTCGCCAGCCGGCGAAGTGCGGCCAGCCGGTCGTGATCCGACATTCGCGAGCCTCTCGGGTGGATTGAGTGGGACCAGGCGTGAACGCTCCCCTCAGACCGCGCTCCACGGTCTTGCTCCTTGGATGATCTCTTGGGCACGTACGGCAAAGCGGCCGGCGAGAGGCCATTTGCTGGCGGCATCGGCCGACGCCGCGCTGCCTGCCCGCGCCCGGTCGGCGATGCCGACGAAGATCACCGCGAAACGGAACAGTGAAAAAACCAGATGGAAGCGTTCCAGGGGCGCAGTGGGCACGGCATGCGCGAAATAATGGTCGAGGAATTCGCGCTGGCTCGGGATGCCGAGTGCGGCATGATCGAGGCCGAGGATGCCGCCATATTCGTCCGGGGTCGAATGCCAGGTCATCGAGCAAAAGCCGAGATCGGCGAGCGGATGGCCGATCGTCGACAGCTCCCAATCGAGAATGCCGATCACCTCCGGCTTGCCGGGATGGAACAGCAGATTTCCGAGGCGGAAGTCGCCATGGGCGATCGACGCGCGCCCGTCATCGGCGGGCAGGTGCTGCGGCAGCCAGTCGGCGACCGCTTCAAGTGCCGGAATTCTGTCGCTCGGCGATTCCCTGAGCTGCCTGGTCCAGCGGCCAATCTGGCGCTCGAAATAGTTGCCGGGCCGGCCGTAGTCGCCGAGGCCGACCTCGTCGGGGGAGACAGCATGCAATTTGGCCATCGCTTCGGCCATGCCAAAATAGACGCCGCGTCGCTCCGCGGGGACAAGGCCAGGCAGCGAACAGTCGTGGAAGACGCGACCATCCAGCCGCTCCATCAGATAGAAGGGCGTGCCGAGCGGCTCGATATCGTCGTGATAGAGCACCGGCCTGGGCACCGGGACGTCGGTCGGTGTGAGCGCTTCAAGCACACGGAATTCGCGGTCGACGGCATGCGCTCCGCGCAGGATCGGCCCGGCCGGCTTCTTGCGCAGCACCATGCGATGCGCACCATAGTCGACGAAATAGGTTGGGTTGGACTGTCCGCCGCCAATCCGCTCAAGCGTCATTGCGGCATCGCCGAAGCGGTTCGCGAGAAAAGCCTTCAATGCAGCAGGATCGAAATCCGCATTCAACGGCTGCGCCATCTTTTCCTCCTGAGATGCCACCGCGCGTCGCTTATGCCTCGCCTTCGACAGTCCAGCGCCAGAAGCCCTTCTCTTCCTCGTTGAGGAAACGGTTCAGCACCATCTTGTGGACCTCGTCGGCACCGTCGACCAGCCGCGCCTGGCGAGCATAGCGGTAGATCCATTCGAGCACCGTGTCCTTGGAATAGCCACGCGCGCCATTGATCTGGATCGCCACATCGGCCGCGTCATGCAGCACATTGGCGACCTGGACCTTGGCCATCGACACTTCCTTGCGGGCAAAGCCGCCGCGATCCAGCTCCCACGCAGCCTTCATCACCAGGATGCGGCCGATCTCGATGCGCATGGCGAGGTCGCCGAGCTTCAGCTGGACGCTTTCTCGGTCGGCGAGGCGCCGGCCGAAGCCTTGGCGCTCGGCGGCGTAGGCGCGCGCGATCTCAACGCAGCGCTTGGACAGTCCGAGCCATCGCATGCAGTGGGTAAGCCGCGCCGGGCCGAGCCGCACCTGCGTCACCTTCATGCCCCTGCCCTCGCCGGCCAGCATGTCTTCGACAGGGATTTCGAGCCCATCGAATTCCAGCTCGCAATGCCCGCCATGCTCCTCCGGGCCCATGATCTCGATGCGGCGCATGATGCGCCAGCCCGGCTGGTCCTTGTGGAACATCAGGGCCGACAGCCCATGGCGCGGGTCGTCCGAGGTTCGCGCGATCAGAATGAAATGGCTGGCCTCCTCCGCGCCGGTGATGAACCATTTGCGGCCGGTCACCACATATTTGTCGCCGTGCCGCTCCGCACGCGTCATAATCATCGAAGGGTCCGAGCCGCCGCCGGGATGCGGTTCGGTCATGGCAAAGGCCGAGCGCACCTTGCCCTCGACGATCGGCTTCAGCCATTTTTCCTTTTGTGCCGGCGTGCCGAGCGCCTCCAGAACCATCATGTTGCCATCGTCGGGCGCTGCCGAATTGAACACCACGGGTCCGAAGATCGACCGGTTCATCTCCTCGTAGCAGACCGCCATGTCCATCTTGCCGAGACCAGCGCCACCGCTTTCCAGCTTGAGCTGCAGGCACCACAGGCCCGCCATCCGCGCCTTGGCGCGAAGCGCCTCCAGCAGCGGCAAGGCGATGTTTCCATGCGCATCGTAGGACGTCTTGTCGGCTTCGAGCGGCAGGATCTCACGCTCGACGAAGTCGGCAATGCGGGCGCGGTAATCTTCGGTGCGGGCGGGAATATCGAAATTCATGGAAACTCCCAGCGGTGAAAACGCTGCCTCCTCAAACTCTGTCAGCCTTTACCACCGACATCTCGTTTTCGGCCTGGTCGGTCTCCGGCATTCAGGATTTCGGCTGAATCGCCGTCAATTATCAACCCGTTTACGATACCGCTAAGCAGCAAGGCGTGTGCCGCGTCGACCTTTTGGCTACCGGCAATCAGAAGTATGACACGCAGCGCGGCAAGATCGTCGAAGTTCAAGGCGATCGTGCGCTGATTCAATTCGTGATCAACCTGCCGGCCGTGCCGGTCGAAGAACACGCCATTCGTGTCGCCCACAGCCCCGCAGGCATGCAGGCTCTCAAGCTCGGCGGTGGACAGCATGCCTTGCCTGCGCAACAGGGAATCCTCCGTCAACTCGCCGGCGCTGATGATGCAGACGTCCGCGCCACGGGCGATCTTCAGCGCCTCCACGACGGTTCGCTGCGAAACCAGCACCTTCTTGTCTTCCACGCTGTCGGCAATGAAGGGCACGGGCAGGAAGAACCCGTCGCCACCGGTCCGGCGCGCCAATGCGTGCACCACCTCGAAAGGATTGTAGGCGTTATTTGCCGTCAGCGAGCCCATGATCGAGATGAAGCGGGCCTTCGGCGCCCTTACGCCGGCAAGCTGCAAGGTCATCTGCTCGATGGTGCGGCCCCATCCGGTACCGACCGTTGCCGTCTCGGTTTCCGACAGAAGCGCCTTTAAGTAGTTCGCGGCCGCCACGCCGACTGCGCGAAAAGCGATCTGCTTGCGCACTTCGGGCTCGCCCAACTCGTCAGCCGCAAAGCCGAAAGCCGGCGTCGCGATGCAAAAGTCGAGACCATAGCGATCGCGCAA
This sequence comes from Mesorhizobium sp. M0938, assembly GCF_040319125.1. Classification (NCBI taxonomy): domain Bacteria; kingdom Pseudomonadati; phylum Pseudomonadota; class Alphaproteobacteria; order Hyphomicrobiales; family Phyllobacteriaceae; genus Mesorhizobium; species Mesorhizobium sp. M0938. The sequence continues at coordinate 4,250 of NZ_JAMYNS010000018.1, forward strand.
CTGGGTCTCGACCGGCAGCAGACCGATGCGCTGGTGGTCGATGGAGATGCTGACGAGACCGCTTTCGCGTGCCTCCGACAGCATCTTGTTGACCCGTGCGCGAGTCAGTCCGAGGCGCGCCGCGGTCGTTTCCTGGTTGAGCCCGCCCACATAGTAGAACCACGCGGCGCGCACCATCAGCTCCTCGTCGCCTTCGGCCACTCCTCATCCTCCTTGTTACGTACGTCTGCTCTGTTACAAATGTAAGTTCACTTGACTTTTGTAATTCAGTCAATTCATATCTAGGACATTCGGCTACTCAGCGCGAATGGAGAAGCGGGTCAATGCAATGACCCGCGGTGGAGGAGAGATCGGATGTCTGGATTGTTGAGGAAGGCGGCGCTTGCCGCCGCCGCGGCGACGTTTTTCATGAGCGCCGTGGGTGCAAACGCCTTGGAATTGGCCTGGGTACACGCCAACGCCGCGGCACAATCGGAGCAGCGCGTGAAGGCGGGCTTCGATGCCTGGGTCAAGGAGAAGGGCAAGACGGATTGGAATGTCAGCCTGCTCGACAGCGGCGGCTCCGGCGAGCGCACGGCGTCCAACCTGCAGGACGCAGCGTCGCGCGGCGTCGACGCCATCATCATCACCATGGCCGACCTTCGCGCCTCGCGCGCGGCGATCGACGCGGCTATTGCCGCCAAGATTCCGATCATCACGGTGGACAGCGGCTATATCGATGGCGTTCTTGTGGATGTAACCACCAACAATTGGGCGATGTCTTCGGACGTATCGCCCTATCTGCTGAACGAACTGGGCGGAAAAGGCAACATCATCTTCCTGCGCATGGCCGAACATCACGGCACCCGAAAGCGCGGGGATGTGATGGAGACAATCCTCAAGGAATATCCCGACGTAAAAGTACTGGCCGAGCACAACATCGACTACACGGCTTTCTTCGAGGATACGACCAGCACGATGCAGGACTATGCGTCGCGCTTCGGCGAAGAAATCAACGCCGTGTGGGCGCCATGGGACGAGCCGGCGCAGGCGGCGATCAACGCGCTGACCGCTGCTGGTCTCAAGAACGTCAAGGTCATCGGCATCGACGGGCATCCGAACGCCGTAGCCGAAATCTGCAAGCCCGACAGCCTAATGATCGCAACGGTGAGCCAGCCCTTCGAGAAAATGGGCTCCCAAGCCGGCGAATGGCTCGAGGCGATCGTCGAGAAGAAGCAGGATCCGGCGACCGTCATTCCTTCGAAGACGGTCTACATGGATGCGCCGCTCGTCACCAAGCAGAACTGCAAGGACTTCCTCCCGAAGTGACCTGCATGATCGGCCCCCGCGGGCGCCGGGGCCGATCGGTCAGTAATACCGTCGAAGGCGACCCAACGGGTCAACCCAGGTTTTTCAAGTCATGGCCGTCAGCCTGTCCCAAATCGTCATGCAATATCCGGGAACGCGCGCGCTCGATCGCGTCAGCGTGGATTTTCGTTTCGACGAAGTGCATGGGCTGATCGGCGAAAATGGAGCGGGCAAGACCACGCTCGTCAGCATCCTTGGCGGCAGCCAGCAACCGACCGATGGACGGATTGCCATCGACGGCCAATACGTCACTTTGCACAGCGCCGGCGATGCTTTGCGCAAGGGTATCGCTCACGTCTCGCAGGAAGGCAGCCTGGTCGCCGGTCTGAGCGGCGCCCAGAACATGCTTCTCGGCGACGAACCCCGCCTCGGGCTCGGCATCATCAACAAGCCAGAATTGCGGCGGCGCGCGCAGGCGCTGATGACGCGCTGGTTTCCGCAGGTAGACCTCGAACTCGATCTACCCGTCGAAAGCCTGCCGATGGCCGATCAGAAGATCATCGAGATCGTGCGGGCGTTGCGCGGCGACATCCGGCTTCTCATTCTGGACGAACCCACCGCCACGCTCCCCGCACGCGAGAAGGAAAGCCTCTGGGCAATCATCAAGACCCTGCCGGCGCAGGGCGTGGGCATCGTACTGATCAGCCATTTCCTCTCGGAGGTGAAGGCGCTTAGCGACCGGATCACGGTGCTGCGCGATGGTCGGCATATTGCCACGCTGCAGGCGTCGGAAACCTCAGAAGGCGGGCTGATCGACCTGATGCTGCAGCGCTCGGCTGGATCGGACGCGCAAAACGGGCACATCGAAATTCAACGCAAGCTCGGGGATACGGTGCTCGAAATCCGAGACTGGAAGCTCGGCGGCATCGAAGTCGATACGTTCTCGATCCGAGCTGGCGAGATCGTTGGCCTCATCGGCCTGACCGGGGCCGGTCACTTCGGCTTCGCGCGGTCGCTTTATACCGGCACCGGCGTGTTTTCCGGCACCTGCCGGTTCAGGGGCGAGACACTTGACCGCATCGACGCGCGGTCCATGCAGCGGCGCGGTGTCGCCTTTATTCCGGACCAGCGCATGGAGAACTCTCTCGTCGCGGATTGGGATGTCCGCGAAAATCTGGCCATGGTCCACCCACAGCATGCGTCCTTCGGCGCGACCGGCGTTCTGTCGTCCTCCCGTGAAAGCCGCGAGGCACGAAAGGTGATGACGCAGCTCAACGTCAAGGCGAACTCGCCTGGGCAGATGATCAAGAGCCTGTCTGGCGGCAACAAGCAGAAGGTCTCGATCGGAAAATGGCTTTATGGCGCCGGCGAACGCTACAGGCTGATGATCTTTGTCGAGCCGACGGAAGGGGTGGACGTCGGCGCCAAGCGCGAAATCCACAGCCACCTGAAGCGCCTTGCTGCCGGTGGAACCGCCGTACTCGTCACCTCGTCCGACCTGCATGAGATCAACGAGGTTGCCGACCGCGTCGTGCCCTTCGCAAATGGCCGGCCCGGCGCCTCGATTCCGAAAAACGCATTCTCGGAAAAACGCTTCATTTCCGCCATGGCAGGAGCTGCCCAATGACAACAGGTTCACAAGCCGCGGCGAAGGCAACGCCCGATCCCAAGCATAGGGACTGGTTGCTGAGGTACAGCACGCTGATAGCACTGGCGATTCTGTTCCTTGGTTTCGCCGTGAGTGTCGACCGCTTCCTGACGACGTCCAATCTGCTCAATATCATCCAGCAAATCTCGATGCTGACCATTGTCGGTGCTGGCCTAACTTTCGGATTCGCCGCGCGTGAAATGGACCTTTCGGTCGGCTATATGGTTGGCTTGTCGGGCATACTTGTACCGTTGCTGCTTATTTCGAATGTGCCCTTGCCGCTCGCGCTGCTGGCAGGCATCGGCGCTGGACTGATGGTCGGCATCGTCAATTCAGCGCTGGTCACGTTCATCGGCATCCCCTCGCTGATCGCGACGCTCGCGACCGGGTCGATCCTCTACGGGCTCAACTTCCTGATGACCGGCGGTCGAGCGATCTATGGCGGGCTGCCCGACACCTATCTGTGGCTTGGCCAGGGGCAGATCCTGGGCATCCCGGTACTCGCCTATGCGATGGTGATATTCGTGCTGCTGGCATGGTTTGTGATGGAGCGCACGATCTTCGGCCGCTACATCTATGCCGTCGGTGGAAATCTAAAGGCCGCCGAACTCTCGGGCGTCAACGGACGGTTCTATCGTGCCGCAGCATTGATCGTCTGCAGCGTCTTCGCCGCCGTCGCCGGCGCTCTTCTGGCCGCACGCCTGGGTTCGGGACAGCCCAACGCCGGCGAGCGCTACCTGCTCGACGGCCTCGCTACCGTGTTCATTGGAATGACCATGTTCCGGCCAGGCACGGCGACCGTGGTGGGCACGTTCTTCGGCGCGCTGTTCATCGGAGTCATCAACAATGGCCTGAACCTGATCGGAATGGACACCTACATTCAAAGCATCGTCAAAGGCATCATCATCCTGGTTGCCGTCGCGATCGTCTCCCGAACCACGAAGCTGAAGCTTCTTTGACACAGAAAGGAGCGAGGCAGGTATGAACGAGACCCAGCAGCGCATCACGCAAGGCGGCCGTGCAAAGGCGGCATCCAACTCAAACCTGCTCGATTTCTACCGGACGATGCGGCGTATCCGCTCGTTCGAGGAACGCGTCGGCGAGTTGTTCGTGCGTGGCCAGTCGGCCGGCTCGATGCTGCATCTGTCGATCGGCGAGGAAGCCGGCGCGGCGGGCGTCTGCGCGGCGATGCAGCCACAAGACAGCTTCACGACCCACCACCGCGGGCACGGCATCTTCCTGGCGCGCGGCGCGGATCCGAAAGCGATGATGGCCGAAATTGCCGGCAAGGAGACCGGATACTGCCATGGCAAAGGCGGCTCCATGCACATCGCCGACATGGCTCTCGGCCATCTGGGCGCCAACGCCATTGTCGGTGGCGGCATCCCGGCCGTGGTCGGCGCGGGTCTGTCGAGCAAGCACTTCAAGAAGAACTCGGTGTCGGTCGCCTTTTTCGGCGACGGCGCCATGCAGCAGGGAATTCTGTACGAAAGCATGAACATGGCGGCGCTGTGGGGCCTGCCGGTCATGTTCGTCTGCATCAACAACCAGTACGGCATGGGCACGCGCGTCGACCGGGCAACGAAGAACACCGCTTTCGACCAGCGCGCCAAGGCCTTCGGCCTGAACGGCGCAGTCGTCGACGGTCTGGACGTGGAAGAGGTCGGAAGCACTGCGCGCGCGCTGATCGACGACGCGCGCGCCGGCAAGCCGGGCTTCCTGTCGATCGAGTGCTATCGCTTCTTCGGCCACGCGCGGATGGACAAGAGCCCTTATCGTGACGAACAGGAAGAGGCCGTCGGCCGCTCGAAGGATCCGGTGCGCTTCGCTCGTGACCGGCTGATATCGACCGGGCTCGAAGAGGCAGAGGCACTCGACACGCTCGACAAGGCGATTGCCGCGGAGATGGACGCCACTATCGATTTCGCGGTCGCATCGAAGGCGCCTGCGACGACCTCGATGTATCGGGACGTTTATGCGGCCGGAGAACCGGAGCCGGAACCGGTGCGCGTCCGGATCGACCGCGTGCTCGCCAGGGATGAAGCTTGATGATTTCGCTGACTTATCGTGACGCGCTGCGCAAGGCGCTCGACGACGCCATGTCGGAAGATCCGTCGATCGTGGTGATCGGCGAGGAGGTCGGCCTCTATGGCGGCGCCTATGGCGTGACCAAGGACCTGATCAAGACATACGGTCCAGAGCGCCTGATCGACACGCCGATTTCCGAGCCGGCCATCGTCGGCGCTGCCGTCGGCGCCGCCATGACGGGGCTCAGGCCGGTCGCCGAGCTGATGTACATCGACTTTCTCGGCATGAGCATGGATCAGCTCGCCAATCAGGCGGCGAAGATCCGCTACATGTTCGGTGGCCAGATCGGCGTCCCGATGGTGCTTCGCACGCAAGGAGGAACTGGCCGGTCGGCAGGCGCGCAGCACTCCCAAAGCCTCGAAGCGTGGGTAATGCACACGCCGGGTCTGCGGCTTGCCATGCCGGCCACGGTCGCCGACGCCTATCATCTGCTGCGCCAAAGCCTGACCAAGCCGGACCCTGTGGTCTTCATCGAGCACAAGGCACTTTACACACACAAGGAAGAGGTCGACCTCGACGCGGAGCCGTTGCCGTGGGGCAAGGCGGCGGTGCGGCGACATGGCTACGACCTGGTGATCGTCACCTATTCGCGCCAGGTCCACTACGTGATGGCGGCCGCCGAGGCATTGGCCAAGAAAGGGATCGAAGCAACCGTCATCGACCTCAGAACGCTCAACCCGCTCGACTTCGACACGATCCGCGAGCATGTCGAGCGCATTGGCAAGGCGATGGTCGTCTCCGAGGGCGTGATGACATGCGGCGTTGCCGCCGAGCTGTCGGCGCGCATTACGGAAGAGTGCTTCGACTTCCTCGAGCAGCCTGTCGTGCGGGTTGCGGGCGAGGACATTCCGATCTCGGTCTCGCAGGAACTCGAAACCGGCAGCGTGCCGTCAGCAGCCGGCATTGCGGCGGTGGCCGAAAGATTGGTCGCATGACCGAGCGCATCCTCAAGATGCCTCGCCTCGGCGAGACGATGGAGGAAGGCAAGGTCGCCGGCTGGCTGATCAAGCCAGGTGACCGGTTTCGCCGTGGCGACGCTATCATCGAGATCGAGACCGACAAGACCGTGGCGGAGTATCCGGCGTTGGGAGACGGTATCCTCAACGAGACGCTGGCTTCGACCGGCGACGTGCTGGTCGTTGGCGCGCCGCTGGCCCGCATCGACATCGGCGCAGGCCCGGACTGGACGGCGGCGGATGGTGATACGGACGCGGAAAAGCCGCCATCGGCCGACACAGCCCCCGCTCTGGAAAAAAATAATACAGGCCTGATCGAAACCGAGCTGGAAATGCCGCGCCTCGGCGAGACGATGGAAGAAGGCCGCATTGTCAAATGGCTGAAAGCTCCGGGGGAGGCATTTACCCGTGGCGAGGCGATCATCGAGATCGAGACCGACAAGACGGTCGCCGAGTTTCCGGCCTTGACCGACGGAACGCTGGTCGACATCCTGCACGGCGAAGGCGACATGGTCACAGTCGGCGATGCGATCGCGCGTATTCGTACCGTGGCGTCGCATGTGCCTGGATCCACGCATCCTGCCGCCCCGTCAGTAGAGAACATCGGCGCATCCCCGGGGATCGGCGACCACCAGCCGCGCGCACCGATAGATTTAGGACACGGGCCGGTGCGCGCCACGCCACTGGCGCGGCGTCTGGCGCGACAGAATGGTCTGGATATCCGGCAACTCCTGGGAACCGGCCGTCGGGCGCGGATCGAGAAGGCGGATGTGTTGGCGGCGATCGGCGGCGCGACGATCAGGCCCGCAATCACTGCGGCAACCCAGGACGTGCTGTTTGCCGAGCTGCCACGTGGAAAAATGGCGTATCTCGACAATCGGACGGGCACAGGCAAGCCGATCCTTTTGCTGCACGGCTTTGCCGGTGATCGTACCACCTGGGCCACGGTCGCCGCCGGGCTAAGGCGTACGGGTCGGCGGGTTCTGATTCCCGATCTGCCTGCTCATGGTCTCACGGAAATCGGTGCGGCGTCCGCCGACGATCTTTCGGTGGATCTCGAGGCGTTTCTCGACCGCGTGGCGTCACGGCAATCGGTCCAGATCGTCGCGCACTCGCTTGGAGCCGTCGCCGCGATCGACCTTGCAAGCGCACTGCCCGGCCGCGTTGGCTGCCTCGACTTCATCACGCCGGCCGGGCTGGGGCTTGAGATCGACGCCGACTTCATCTTCGGAATGGCAAACGCCAAGACACCAGGCGAAATCGCGCACCTGCTTCGCCGGCTTACCGTTGGCCGTCTGGAGCTGTCGCCCGCCGCTCTTGGCGAACTCGCGCAGGATCTCGCACGTGGACGACTGGTCGCGTTGGCCGACTCGATTCTCGGCCCCGCTGGCCAGACGGTCGATCGGCTCGGCAGGGTGAACAGGCTTGCCGAAGCGATCCCGATCCGCATTCTCGCCGGCATCGAAGACCGCATTATCCCGTGGCGACACGCCATGTCGGTGTCGCCGCGGGTCGCGTTGCACCTGTTTGCCCGCTCCGGTCACATGCCGCAATGGGACCAGCCCGGCGAGGTGGTGGACATCATCCTTTCGGGAACGAGATAGAAGGAGAGGACCATGACCGACGCCAGGGAACAGCTGAAGGATGCCCAGCGGGGGTTGGCAGCCTTCGCCAAGGCAAGTCCCGACCTGTTCGGCGGATTTGCGCGGGTCTCGAAGGCTGCGACGGCGGCGGGCGCCTTCTCGGCAGCGCAAAAGGAGCTGATCGCGGTCGCCATCGCGGTCTCGAAAGGCTGCGAGGATTGCATCGTCTACCACGTCGACGCAGCCATCAGGCATGGTGCGACGGAGGCCGAAATGATCGAGGCGCTAGAGGTCGCCGTCGAGATGGGAGGCGGCCCTGCCATCATGTACGGAGCCAAAGCGCTCGCTGCGTTCAAGTCGTTACAGGAGCGCTGAGCGGACGAAACCCTGGGGAGGAGCGAACATGCCTTATTTTCTGACTGCCGACGGTGGCACGGAAAGCCTGCGCGCCCGCGTCTATGATCTCGCCGGCGCATGCCTCGGCAGCGTCGCGGTGCCTTATGAGACCAAATTCTCCAGCGGCGCGCGCGCCGAACAGAATCCCGAAGATTGGTGGCGCGCCTTCGTCGAGGCGTCGCGCCGGGCTATCCATGAGGCGAACATCGCCGTGGCCGATATCGAGGCCATCGCGCTGGCGACGACGAGTTGCACCGTCGTTGCACTGGATCGCGACGGCAAACCACTCCGCCCAGCGATCATCTGGATGGATGTGCGCGCCAATGCCGAGGCCGATGCCGTGCTGGCGACCGGCGACGAAGCGCTGAAGGCAAATGGCGGCGGCAAGGGTCCGGTTTCCGCCGAGTGGATGATCCCGAAGGCATTGTGGCTGGCCCGCAACGAGCCTGAGATATTCGAGAAGGCCTATACGATCTGCGAGTATCAGGACTTCATGACGCTCAAGCTTACCGGCGAGCGGGCCGCCAGTCTGAACAACGTCTCGCTGCGGTGGCACTACTCGACCGATCGTGGCGGCTGGGCGACGAGCATGCTGGAAAAGATCGGCCTTTCGGCGCTGCAGGAAAAATGGCCGCAGCGCATCGTCGCACCCGGCGGCGTCATCGGCACCTTGTCAGCGGCAGCAGCGTCCGAGCTTGGATTGTCGACCGCCGTGAAGGTCGTGCAAGGTGGAGCCGACGCACTGATCGGGATGATTGGGTTGGGTGTCGCCAAGCCCGGTCAGCTTGCGCTAATCACGGGCTCGTCGCACCTGCAATTCGGGGTTACGGAGCAACCTTTCCACGCCCCGGGCATCTGGGGCACCTACCCCGACTGCGTCTATCCGAAGCGCTACATCGTCGAAGGCGGACAGACCTCTACGGGCTCCATCATCGCCTGGCTCGGCCGGCTCATGAACGGCACGATGGATTTCGACGAGCTGAACAGGAAGGCCGCTGGCTTGGAGCCTGGTTGCGACGGCCTTCTCGTGCAGGACCATTTCCAGGGCAATCGAACGCCCTATACGGACGCACTGTCACGCGGCGCCATCGTCGGCCTCACCCTTGCGCACGAGCCTCACCACATCTTCCGGGCGATCATGGAAGGCATCGGCTTCGGTACGCGTGCAATTCTGGACGCGATGGCGAAGGCCGGCTATCGCGGGGAAGAAATCACCGTCGGCGGCGGCGCCGGCGCCTCGGACCTGTGGCTGCAGATCCATGCGGACACGGCCGGCATGCCCGTCTGTGTTCCGGCATCTCGCGATGCACCGTCGGTCGGTGCGGCCGTACTGGCTGCGCACGGCGCCGGTCATTTTGCCAGCATTGATGAGGGCATCGACGCCATGGTCAAGCCCGGCCGGCGGATCGAGCCGCGCCGACGCGAAGCGGCGCTCTACGACGACATCTACAGGCAGTATCTCGCACTTTATCCGGCGCTGAAGTCCGTTCGTGAAATCGTCTGAGGATCTTGTGTATGGAGAGTGACTTCAGGCTGGACGGACGGCTCGCCGTGGTGACCGGCGCGGCACGCGGCATCGGCCGGGCCATCGCCGAGCGATTGGCCACAGCAGGCGCCGATGTGGTGATTGCCGACATGGACGAGACCGAAGGGAGGAGAACCGCGTCGGCCATCACGGAGACCGGTGCGACCGCCAGGTTCGTCCGCGTCGACGTGACCGACCGGGATAATGTGGCGCGCGCCTGCGAGGCCATCTGCGGCGGGTTCGGCGTGCCGCACGTGCTGGTCAACAACGCGGGCGTGGTCCGCAATGCGCCGGCGACGGAGATGAGCTGGGATGACTGGAAAACCGTCATCGATATCGACCTCGGCGGCGTGTTCACCTGCTCTCAGCTTTTCGGCAGGCGCATGGTCGAGGCTGGCCGTGGCGCAGTGGTCAACATCTCGTCGATGTGCGGCGAGATCGTCGTGCATCCCCAACCGCAGGTCTCCTACAACGCCGCGAAAGCCGGCGTAAACCTGCTCACCAAATCGCTTGCCGTCGAATGGGCTTCGCAAGGCGTCCGCGTCAACGCCGTGGCGCCCGGCTACACGGCTACCGAGCTCACGCTGAAGGGCCGCAGCAATCCGGAATGGTTCGACACCTGGATGCGGATGACCCCGATGAACCGCCTCGGCGAGCCGCGTGAAATCGCCAACGCCGTGCTGTTTCTCGCCGCCGACGCATCGAGTTTCATCACCGGCACGGTGTTGACTGTCGATGGCGGCTACACCGCACTATGATCCTGGAGCAATTGAAATGGTTGACACTTCACGCAAAATTCTGGTCACGGGCGCCAGTCGCGGCATTGGCAAGGCGATCGCCATCGGCATGGCAAAGCGGGGCTACGACGTCGCGCTCAACGACATCGAGCGGCAGCAGGATGCGCTTGCCGAAGTCGTACAGGAGATCGAAAGTCTGGGTCGCCGGACCGTTATCGTCTTCGCCGACGTCAGCAACAAGGATCAGGTCACCGCGATGATCGACAAGATCAGCGTCGAATTCGGCCATCTCGACGCTGTCGTCAACAATGCCGGCATCCTCATTTCCGGCGACGTCGAAGGCTTGAAGGAAGAATACTGGGATAGCGTCATGGACGTGAACGCCAAGGGCACTTTCCTTGTCGTACAAGCGGTCCTGCCGCTGATGAAAAAGCGCGGTTACGGCCGTATCGTCAACATTGCATCGATCGGCGGCAAGCACGGCGCGCCCGAGCAAGCGCACTATTCCGCTTCGAAAGCGGCAGTGATGGGTTTCACACGCGTGCTGGCGCAGGAGGTCGGTGTCGACGGCATCACCGCGAACTGCGTTTGCCCCGGCATCATCCTGACCGATATGGGACGCGTCAATCTGGACGATCCGGCGGTGCGAAAGTCGTGGCAAGACAAGACCGCGATGCGGCGCATCGGTGATCCGGACGATGTTGTGGGGGCGGTGGCCTTCTTTGCTTCCGACGATGCGGCCTTCATCACCGGCCAGACGCTCAATGTGGACGGCGGCATCGTGCTGAGCTGACGGCACGACATCGCGGAGGCGCCGCCTCCGCAACCGAGATGCACGCCAGGGTTCCGCTAATCAGCGCGCCAGCTTGTCTCAAATTCTCCGACGATAGACGTAACGCACAATATCACTTGACGGCGTGGCAGTGTGATGCATCATATATCGTATATGAGAAATCGGCGAATAGCTGATCTGGGAACGACATGCATTCCGAACATCTGCGGTTCGCCTTGATCCGAGGCTAGGCGCCGGCTCTTTGCGCATTCCCAGCTCGATATCCGCGAAGTCTGTGAATATCAGCAAAGGAGATGAAGCGATGAGACTGCGATCGAAAATTGCATCGGCAATGGCGCTGGCGACAGTGCTGTCGTTCTCCCTTCCAGCGATGGCCGCCGATTGGTGGCCGTTCACGATCGTCCCGGATGGACCGGATAAGAAGCCGATGGAGGCGATCAAATATGTGCCGCTCGAAAAGGCGTCCAAGAAGTGGAACTTGTGCGTCCTCTTCCCGCACCTGAAGGATAGCTATTGGGTCGCCTCTAATTACGGCATTGTCGATGAAGCCAGGCGGCTCGGCGTACGGGCTTATACCTTCCAGGCAGGAGGCTACGATCAACTGCCGAAACAGCTTGCTCAGTTCGATGATTGCCTCGCTTCCAATCCGGATGCCATTCTGATTGGCGCCATCACCGAAGCCGGTGTCGCGGGCCGTCTCAAGGCAGGCATGGACAAGGGCATTCCGATCATCGCCGTCGCAAACCCGATCTACGACAACCCGATCACCGCGCTGATCACCACCGACCACCACCAGAAAGGTCTGCTGTCCGGAAAATACCTCGTGGAATCGCTTGGTGCCGAAGGCGGCAAGGTCGTGGCATTCCCCGGCCCGCAGAATTCAGGCTGGGCCGAGACCTATCTAAAGGGCTTTCAAGAAGCGATCGCCGGAACAAAGGTCGAGATGCTCGAAGCCAAGTTCGGCGAGGCCGGCGTTGCCGAACAGCTCACGCTGGTAGAGGACGCGCTGCAGACCTATCCGGAGATGACCGCGATCTGGGGCGGCGCTCCGACAGCCGAGGCGGCTCTCAGCGCAATATCGGAAGCCGGCCGTGACGACATCAAGGTCGTCTCTTCCTGGGAAGACCAGAAGATGCCGGACCGCATCAAGGAAGGCAAAGTGTTGGGCTTTGCCGCTGAATATCCGGTCATCCTGGCACGTATCGGCGTCGATCTTGCCGTCCGGGCACTGGAGAAGAAACCACTTGAGTTCCTGGCAGCGCATCCTGACGTGCGTGTGCTGCGTGCGACGCCGGGCATGGTCAATAAGGACAACATCGACAAGGTCGATCTGACCCAGATCTACGCGCCGGCCGACTGGCAGCCGGTATTCGATACGGAATAGGTCGACACATCGCGGCCGCGCAAATGGTGCGGTCGCTTCCCTGCAAGTGGGCGCGCAAGCGATGGGAGAATTTCGGGCAATTGCTTCGCCCCCACTTCGATGCACCGGTCACATTTTCGACGTTGGATAGAAATGGCATTTTCCTTTCATGGCGATTGACGCTCCGCTCTTGGAACTCACCGCGATCTCTAAACGCTACGGCCCGTCCCTGGCGCTGGACCAGGTCGATTTCGATCTTTTCCCCGGCGAACTGCATGTACTGTTCGGTGAGAACGGCGCCGGTAAAAGCACGCTGATCAACGTCATCACCGGCAATGTCGCGCCGGATAATGGCCGCTACCGGCTGGCCGGAGAGGAGATCTCCGGCATGTCGCCGCAAGGCGCGCGACAGAACGGCATCGCCGCCGTATTCCAGGAATTTAGCCTTATTCCCGACCTTACGGTCGAAGAAAACCTGTTCCTCGGCCGGGAACGCAAACACCTGGGGCTGCTTAGGAAATCCGAGATGCGTTCCGAAGCAAGAGCGCTCCTTGCCGATCTCGGATTCGACATTCCAACGGGGCGGATGGTGGCCGAATTGTCGCGCGCCCAGCGCCAGATGGTCGAAATCGCCAAGGCTCTGTTTGAGAAGTCGCGCATCCTCGTGCTGGACGAGCCGACGGCGTCGCTGACCGATACTGATGCCGATACGCTGTTCAAGCTGATTGCAGAGCTGAAACGTGGCGGTGTCGGCATTGTCTACGTGTCGCATCGCATGCGTGAAATCCGCCAGCTCGCCGATCGCGTCACCGTGCTGCGCGGCGGCAAGAAAGTTGCGACCGTCGAAGGCGCCGGCGTTACCGAGGCGCAGCTGGTCGAGATGATGGTGGGCCGACCGGTCGGCGACCTCTATCCATCCATCAAGCACGCACCCGGCAAGACCCTTCTGGAAATTTCAGGCCTGTCCAGCGCCGATGGCCGGGTGCGCGATGTCTCCCTCAACGTGCGCGCTGGCGAGATTGTCGGGCTTGCTGGGCTTGTCGGCTGTGGAAAAGGCGAGGTCGGGCGGCTGGTTTTCGGCCTCGAAGCGATTGCCGGCGGGCGCATCACGCTTGGCGACGGCGTCTCCGAAACGCCCTCCCCGCGCAAGATGCTGCAGCGCGGCGTCTGCTATTTTCCGGCCGATCGCGGCACTGACGGTTTGGCGCCGAACAGGCCGATCAAGGAGAACGCCTCGGCTGCGGCACTCGATCTGCTTGAGATCGGCGGCAAGGGATGGCTGCGTAAGAAGACCGAAGCGCGAAGGGTCCTGCAGGTTCTCGAAACGCTTCATGTCCGCCCGCTCATGCCGGATCAAAATGTCGCCCAGTTTTCGGGCGGAAACCGGCAGAAGGTGATGCTTGCGCGTGGCTTGATGCGCGACATCAGCGTCTTCCTGTTCGACGAGCCGACAGTCGGCATCGATGTCGGTGCCAAGGGTGAAATCTACGAATTGCTGCGCGACCTGACCGAGGCGGGCGCCGCCGTCCTTCTGGCGTCGTCGGAACTGCCTGAAATCCTCAATCTCTCCAACCGGATTTATGTCATGCACGAGGGCGAAGTCGTCGCCGAACTCGAAGGCGCGCGCCGGACGGAGGCCGAAGTGCTTGCCGGCTTCTTCGGCAAGCGGCCCGCCGAAGTCGTCGGCATCGAGGCGCGGCCATGACTGCCTTTGTCGCAGGCCACAAGCAAAGGGCCATGCATCTGCTCGCCAATGGCGGGCTGATTCTGCTTTTGATCGCCATCGTCATTGCCGTCAGCGCTTACATCCAACCACGTTTTCTCAGTCAGCAGAACATCATCAACGTGCTGCGCAACGCGTCGATCCTGTCCATCATCTCGATGGGCCAGATGCTGGTGATGATTGCAGGCGGCTTCGATCTGTCGGTCGGTGTCATCGTCGCCTTCGCCTCGATCGAATCCGCGCTTCTGATGGGCTATCTGGTCGCCTGGATGCCTGAGATGCAAGTGCTGGCCGTTGTGCTGGCGGTTGCGCTGGCGATAGGCACCGGCGCTGCAATCGGCCTCGCCAATGGAATGCTCGTCGCGCTGGTCGGCCTATCGCCGTTCATGGTCACGCTAGCCATGAGTTCCGTCGTCGCGGGCGCTACATTCTACGTCACCAAAGGCATCCCGATCTACGGCATGCCGGATTTCTTCATGACGGCAGTCGGTCGCGGCTTCCTGTTCGGCCTGCCGGTGGTGGTCGTCGTTGGTATCGTGGTCGTGCTGCTCACCGTCGCCGTGCAGCGCCTCTCCAGTTTCGGACGCCATGTTTACGCTGTCGGCAGTAATCCGATCGCCTCGCGCCAGTCCGGTGTGTCGGTCACCCGCATCCTGCTTTCCGTCTACGCGGCGAGCGGCGCCGCTGCGGCGCTGACGGGCATCCTGCTTACAGCGCGCATCGGCTCGGGCCAGTCGACCTTCGGCGGCACCTATGTGCTGGAATCGATTGCTGCGGCGGTGGTGGGCGGAGTCTCGCTGATCGGCGGCTCGGGACGCGCCGAGCGCGTCATGGCCGGCGCGCTGTTCCTCTCAGTCGTTTCGAATTCGATGAACCTGCTGAAGATCGACAGCAAGTACCAGACCCTGGTTCTGGGCGTCGTGCTCATCGCGGCGCTGTGCAGCGAGTTGCTGTTGAAGGGGCGCCGCAAATATGACTAGCCGCGTTCTCGCCAAGCTCAACCGGACGTCGTTCGGAGTGGAGTTCCTCATCCGCATCGTGCCGACGATCGTCGTGTTTGCCGGCTTTGCGCTTTATCAGCCGGTCGTCGCCTCTCCGGGCAATCTGTGGAACATCGCGCTGCAGACCTGCTACCTCGCCATCTTCACACTCGGCCAGGTTATCGTGCTGATCACTGCCGGACTCGACCTGTCGATCGGCTTGGCGGTTTCCTATGTCAGCGTGGTCGCCGCGTTCGCCATGGTGCAGTTCAT
The DNA here is from genome assembly GCF_040319125.1 of Mesorhizobium sp. M0938. Lineage (NCBI taxonomy): Bacteria > Pseudomonadati > Pseudomonadota > Alphaproteobacteria > Hyphomicrobiales > Phyllobacteriaceae > Mesorhizobium > Mesorhizobium sp. M0938. The sequence continues at coordinate 19,602 of NZ_JAMYNS010000018.1, forward strand.
CGACAATCCGCTGCTCGCCGTCTGCGTCTTCATGCTGGTCGGCATGGCTGTCGGGCTGCTGATCGGCGCTTTTAACGGCTTCTTCGTCTCGATCGTGCGCATCAATCCCTTTGTCGTCACGCTCGCCAGCTTCAATATCCTTTTGGCGCTGAGCTCCACCGTCACGAAAGGGTTTCCGGTCTCCGGCTTCCCGCCGCAGCTCGGTGACTGGCTGGTCAACGCCAATGTGCTCGGCGTCCCGATCCCGCTGGTCATGGCAGCTGTGGTGATGGCCGCCATCGGCGTTATTCTGAGCCGCACAGTTTTCGGCCGCAGCCTTTATCTGATTGGCTCGAATCCGCGCATGGCCTTCGTCGCCGGCATCAATGTCCGTCTGCACACGCTCGGCGCCTATATGCTCTGCTCCGGGCTCGCGGCGTTCGGCGCGATCCTGCTCACCGCCCGCGCCGGCTCCGGAGAGCCCAATATCGGCGGCAGCCTGGCGCTCGAAACGATCGCCGCCGCCGTCATCGGCGGCGCACGCCTGCGTGGCGGCGAAGGCGGTGTTGGCTCCGCGCTCGCCGGCGCGCTGTTCATCACCGTCCTGTCCAACGGCATGAACCTCGCCCGCATCGACGGCTACATCCAGCAGCTCTGCATCGGCGCCATCATCATCCTCAGCCTGGTCTTCGACCAGCTGTCCCGTGGTTCTTCCCGCTCATCCTAGGAATTGTCCAGCATGTCATTTCAAGCCTGCATCGATATCGGCGGCACCTTCACCGACTGCCTCGTATCCGACGAGTCCGGCCGGATCACGCTCTACAAGGCGCCGACGACGCCGGGTCAGTTCCACAAGGGCTTCATCGACGTGCTGCATGTAGCGGCGCGCGAACTGGGCATGACGGCAGCGGAATTCATCGGCCGTATCGGCATCATCGTGCATGGCTCGACAGTCTCAACCAATGCGCTGGTAGAACGCAAGGTCGCGCGTACCGCCGTGCTCGTGAATGAAGGCCATCTCGACATCCTCGTGCTGCGCGAGGGTCCACGCAAAGGTGCGTTCGAATGGCAACTCGACTATCCCGAGCCCTATATCAGTCGTAACCTGACAATGCCGGTGCGCGGCCGCATCGACGCGCGCGGCAAGGAAATCGTACCGTTCGAGAACGACGATGTCGTCGCCGCCGTCCGGAAATTCCGCAAGCTCGGCGTCGAAGCGATCGCCGTCGGCTTTCTGTGGTCGGTCGTCAACCCGGCGCATGAGCTGCGCGCTCGCGACATCATCCATCGCGAATGGCCAGAGGTCGCTGTTACGCTCAGCCATGAGATCAACCCGATGCCGCGCGAATACAAGCGCATCATCGCTGCCGTCATCGATGCTTCGATCAGCCCGATCGTCAGCACTTACATCAAAGCGCTGGAAGGCGCGCTCATCGCCGAAGGTTTCGGCGGCCAGCTGCTGCTCGCCAATTGCGTCGGCGGCATGATGCCGGTTCCCGACATGATCAAGCGTCCGATCTACAGCGTCATGTCGGGCCCGACCCTGGCCCCTATGGCGGCCCTGGCGCTCACCGAGGAGCCGGACGTCATAGTCGGCGACATGGGCGGGACCACCTTCGATGTCTCGGCGCTGCGCAACCATCAGCTCATCGTCACGCCGGACTCAATGATCCATGATGATTCGCTCGGCATCCCCAAGGTCGATGTCCGTTCGGTGGGCGCTGGCGGCGGTTCTATCGCTTCGGTCGATCAGGGCGGACTGCTGCATGTCGGCCCGCGCAGCGCCGGCGCCTGGCCCGGTCCGGCCTGTTACGGCAATGGCAACGAGGACGCGACCGTCACCGATGCCAATGTCGTGCTCGGCATCATCGACCCTGACTTCTTCCTGGGCGGCCGCATCAAGCTCGACCGCAAGCTAGCCGAGGCCGCCGTGCAGCGCATCGCCGACCGACTCGGCATCGACCTGCTACCGGCCGCACACGCGATTCACACCACCAGCAATCACAACATGGTGGCGGCGATCGAGGAGATCACCATTCGCGAAGGCATCAATCCGCGCGAAAGCTACTTTGTCTGCGGTGGCGGCGCGACCCCCTGCCATATCGCCGACATGGCCGACATCCTGCAGCTCAAACGCTACATGATCCCGCGCTATGTCGCTGGCCTCAGTGCCTTCGGCGGCCTCATCTCCGACATCCGCTGGGAGCAGAGCGGGGTCGCTCCGACCGACAGTAAGCGCTTCGATCCTGATGCGGTCAACGCGATGCTCGACCGCCTCCAGGCCGAGGGCGAACGCTTCCTCGAGGGTGCCGGCATCCCGAAGGCGCAGCGGAAATACGAGTTCTCCTTCATGGGCCGCTACGAGTATCAGTCCTGGGAAATCTCGGTGGATTTCAACCGCGATAAGCCAATTTCGCATGACGACCTGCCCAAACTGGTCGAGGATTTCCACAAGATGCACGAGCGCATCTACTCGATCCGCGCCGACAAGGACGTGGTCGAGTTCATCACCTGGAAAGTGCGGGCGATCGGCCATAGGCCGGAGCAGAATCTCTACCGCGAGTTTCGTTTCGAACCGCAGAAAGCGGCGCCGGTGCAGAAGGCCCGGCGTGCACTCTATCTGCATGAACGCGGCGACGCCGTCGACGTCCCGGTATTCGATGGGCAGACAATCGGCGCAGGCGCGAATTTTACCGGTCCATGCCTGATCGAAACGCCGACATTCACCGCGATGCTCAAGGACGGACACAGGGCTCAAACAGACGAATACGGAAACTTTCTGGTCGAGGTCGCTTGATGGACAGCCCTACCGTGAAGGACGATATGATGGATGAGAAGACTGCAAAAAGCGGCAAGCGGAGCGATCCGCTGCTGATGTCGGTGCTGAAAAGCCGCTTCGAGGCGATCGTGCGCGAGATGACGCTGGTCGTGATGCGCGCCAGCCGTTCGGCGGTCATCAAGAATGCGCGCGATTTCAGTTGCGCGATCCTCACCTACGACCACCGCATCGTCTCGACAGAGAACGCATTGCCGATCCATGTCGCCTCGATGGACCTGGTGACGAAGCCGATCACCGAGCTTTTCGACGATATTCGGCCGGGTGACATTTTCATCAACAACTCGCCCTATCACGGAAGCACGCACCACGCCGACTTCACCCTGTGCATGCCGGTGTTCTTCGACGGCGAGCCGCTGTTTTGGGCGATGGCGCTGTCGCATCACGCCGACACCGGAGCGCCGGTGCCGACCACCTACTTGCCCTTCGCGAAAACGATCTACGAAGAGGGTATCCATTTCCCCTGCGTGCGCATGATGCGTGACTACAAGGAGATCGACGACGTCATCCGTATCGGCCTGACGCGTAACCGCGTACCGGAATTGTGGCTCGGTGATCTGAGGGCGCAGATCGGCGCCTGCAGGACGGCCGAGCGCCGGCTTGGCGAGTTGCTGGCCAAATACGGCCGCGACGGCATTATCACCTATGTCGAAGACTGGTTCGAATACGGCCGCACGATGGCCATCGCAGAGATCAAGAAGCTGCCGGCTGGCACATACCGTTACGAGACCCGCCATGATCCGGTGCCCGGCGTCGCCGACGACGGCATCCCGGTGTGCGTCGAAGTCACCGTCGATCCGGTCGAGGGCATGATCACGGTCGACGTGCGCGACAATATCGACAACGTGCCTGGCGGCCTCAACCTGACCGAGAACACCTGCACCGGCTCCTGCCGGATGGCCGTCTTCAACAATATCGACGCCTCGATCCCACACAACCACGGTAGCGCCAGCCGGATCAAGGTGCTGATGCGCGAAGGCAGCGCCATCGGCAAACCACGTTATCCCGTCGGCACGTCGGTTGCGACCACCAATGTCAACGATCGACTGATCTCGGCCGGAAGCTGCGCCTTCTCCGAAATGGGCGCCCCGTTCGGCCAGGCGGAAGGCGGAGGCCACCTGCCGGTCGGTGTCGGCGTCGTCTCAGGCTTCGATCCGTTCAAGGACGGCCAACCCTATGTGAACCAGGTCTTTGTCGGGTATGCGGGCAGTGGCGCACGCCATGGTTATGACGGGTGGCTGACCTACTGCGGCCCTGCGAACGGCGGCATGATCAACCTCGATTCCGTTGAGGTCGATGAGGCGATGTACCCGTTCGTCATCGAGTCGCGCGGCGTCGAAAAGGACACGCAAGGCTTTGGCGAATTCGAGGGCTCTCCCGGGGTCGGCGGAGTATTTTATCCGGTCGATCACGACATGACCCTGGTCTACGCCGCCGACGGCACCACCTTCCCCCCACGGGGCGTGCTTGGCGGCCATGCCGCTTCGCCGACACGCAGCGAAAAGCGTCTTTCCGATGGCACTGTCGCGACGCTGCCTGCTTTCAATGCCGAAATCTGCGAGCAGGGACAGAAGCTGATGTTCCTGGCTTCGGGCGGCGGCGGTTACGGCGACCCAAAAGCGCGGGCGCCCGAGCGGGTGGTGCGCAGCATCAATCGCGGCTGGCTCAGCCCTGAGAAGGCGGTCGATGTCTATGGCGTCAGCGTCAGCTTCGACGACGCAAAGGCAGAATATGTGCTGAGTTCCGCGCAATAGACGTCTCGAACGGCGTGCCGCGCGTGTATCTCCACGCGTAGAGAGATTCCATGCCTCCCCCGTCTGGCGGGGGACGGGCTGCGCGAGCGTAGACCGCTGCTGTCTTCCATCTGGCCCAACGCTGGAGCCGAGTAAACACTTGAGCTCACATCTGCGATATCATATACCATATATGATATAAGCTTGACGGAGGCTTTCATGGTGCTTTCCAACGCTTCGGCCGACCTCGAAGACGCCGACAAACGTTTTCATTTCCATTCCCAGACAGACCCGGCGCGGCACGCCGAGACCGGCCCGCTGATGATCGTGCGCGGCGAGGGCCCGCATGTGATCGACATCGACGGCAGGAAGTATCTGGACGCGGTGGCGTCCCTGTGGTGCGCGAGCCTGGGCTTCAGCAATGCGCGGCTGGCCGCGGCCGGTGCTGCGGCGCTGGAGACGCTGCCCGTCTATCATACCTTCAACCATCGCTCGAATCCCTTCGTGGCCGAATTGGCAGCAGAGTTGGCGACAATTGTTCCGATTCCGGGCGGGCGGATGTTCTTCACCGACGGCGGCTCGGAGGCCGTCGACACCATGGTCAAGATGGCTTGGTACTACCATTCGGCGATCGGGCAGCCCGAACGGCGCAAGATCATAGCCAGAACCGGAGCCTTTCACGGGTCGACGGTGATGGCGGCGCGGATCAGCGGTCTCCCGGCGATGCACAAATCCTTCAACCTGCCCGACTGCAACGTAATCCATACCGCCCGGCCGCACTATTATCGGGACGCATTGGAAGGCGAGACGCAGGCCGATTTTTCCGCACGCTTGGCGCGCGAGCTCGATGCCCTCATCCTTACGGAAGGACCCGAAACCATCGCCGCCTTCATTGCCGAACCGGTGATGGGCGCGGGCGGGGTCATCGTGCCGCCAGAAGGCTATTTTCCAGCAATTCACGAAGTGGTCAAACGACACGGAATACTCTACCTGTCCGATGAAATCATCTGCGGATTTGGACGGACGGGAAGCTGGTTCGGCTGCGAGACCTTTGGCGTCCAGCCCGACCTCATGTCGATAGCCAAAGGCCTTTCCTCGGGTTATGCGCCGATCGGCGGCGTGGTGGTTTCAGCGCCGGTGTTCGAGGCAATTTCCGAGGAAAGCGGCCGCAACGGCCTGTTCAGTCACGGCTTTACCTATTCTGGCCATCCGGTTTCCGCCGCTATCTCCGTCGAAGCCTTGCGTATCTACAAGGAGATGGATCTCCCGGCAGTATCGAGGTCGCTCGGGCGTAAGCTTGCCGAAGGCCTCCAGCGGATCGCATCGCACCCGCTGGTGGGAGACGTACGCTCGGTAGGCTTCATCGGTGGAGTCGAGCTTGTCGCCGACAAGGCGACGCGGCAATCGTTCCCGGCCGAACTCAAGGTCGGCGCCATGGTCGAGCGCAGGACGCGCGCGCATGATCTGATCGTGCGCAATGTTGGCGACGTCATCGCCATCTGTCCGCCCTACATCGTCACCGAAGACGAGGTAGAATTTCTCGTTGCCCGCCTCGCGCGCGCGCTGGACGACGTGCACGCCGAGTTGCAGACCGGGTAGAGCGACCAAAGCCGACCTGAATTCATCCCTGGATGAATCGGTCGAGCACATTGCGGGTGATCCGCTGCGTGAACGGATCGCCGCGTTTCAGGCCCATGACCCATTCGCAGGTTGCGGCCGTCACCACTTCGCCTTTGCCGCGGGTCATGTGCACCATCATGCCCGACCCGTATTTGTAGCGCGCCAAGCCTTCCGGCGTGACCTCGCCCGTCACGCATTTGACGAGGCCTTCATGATCGCTGCTGCGCACATAGTAGCGAAAGCCTTCGCCATCCGGCTCGTCTTCGGCCAGCACGGCAGGCGCCATGGCAAGTATCTGGATCGTCTCCGGCTGCCCTTCGACCGGCACCGGGTAGGGCAGGCCATGGCGAAACGTATAGTCGAGCCCATCGACTTCGTAGGCGAATATGCGCTCCTTGTCGCCGAAGATGTCGGCATAGTGGAGGCCGGTGCCTTCAAAGACCCAATGCTCGGGCCGGTAGACGGTAAAACCTTTCTGACCGTGCGGGGCGAAGCCGCCCCAGGACGCATAGACACCATGCAGGCCGTTAACGCCAACCGTGGAGGCACCGGGCCAGCGCACGTCCTTGTCTTCCCACGCGGTGGTGAGCAAATGCGCATTCTCGGTCCCACTGACTGGATCGTCGTCGATCGCCTTGAACTTGTAGCAATGCTGGCTCTTGCCATCGTCCTCCAGCCTGATCTGCCAGAGGAAATTCGCGCCGAACCGCGCCAGGTGGCCGCCGCGATCGATATAGGATTCGATCGCAACACGCATTTCGCGGGTCCAGTATTCGTCGTGGCCGACGATCGTCACGCATGGATAGGCATCGAGAAGTTCCGGACGGTAATGCAGGTCCGTCTGCGTGATCATGTCGAGCGCATAGCCTTCTTTCTCGGCCCAGAGCACGAAATGCCGGTCGAACTGCGCCCAGCCGGCGGCCGCATAGTATTGGCCGAAGCCGTTGGCAAAGGCCCATTCCTTCATTGGATAGCGGGGCGCGTCGCCCATCTCCGGCAGTGGATCGGCGCAGATGCGCGGCGCGCCGGCCGGCAGCCAGACGATGCCGCGCGTCCACGGACGCTGCGTGCTCAGTACCGGCGACGGCAGATTGCGCTCGGGCCCGACTATGCCGAAATAATGATTGGCGCCGCCAAAGTCGTTGTAGGCGGTCCACGTGCCGGTCGGCAGCACCATCAAAATCCTGGCGCGGCGGGTCTTCTCCGTCGGCCGCACGACAAAGAAATGATGCTGGACGAATTTGCCGCCATTCGCCCGCGCGCACGTGGAGACCACGCGGTAGAAGCCAGAGCGCAGATCATTCGGCAGCTGCCAGCGATGGCTGACCGGCCAGCCGCAACCGTTGCGGTAGGCAGCCTCTGGGGTCGGCGAGAATACGCCCTCGATGGCTTCCGCCTTGTAGACGGTCTCGGGCTCGAAGCCGTCGCGGTAGATTTCGAGCGTCCAGTTCGGAGCTGTGCTGCTTGAGTGAAAAACCACCTCGTCGCCGGGATCATAAGATATCGCGTCGGTGTAGCTGTAGACCTCGGGCAGCGCCGGGTCGTCATGCGGGGCTTCGTACCAGGGCTTGCTGTGCCAATGGTCGTCCGCATGCATGGGCCGCGCGACGCGCGGCGCGATATTGAGGGAGCCCAGTTCGGGGGGGAGAAAGGGGGCGCTTGTCGACATACGATATCCCTAGTGTTGGATGCGGGAGCCTCAAAGGCCGCACACATCGGATCGTGGAAACCATCGCTTACAGCCCGTATGAAACGAGCTGGCCTGGAAGGCCAAGCGTTACCCAGAGCCTACCGTCATGGACGCAGCAATTGGTGGGATCGCTGCCGGGACCGGTTTCGATCATGTCGAGCACGCGTCCGGCCATATCGAGGATTGCGATCTGGTCACCGCCGCTACCGGTGAGAAAAAGGCGGTCCTCGTGGAACACCATGCCATCGGGGTTGAAGCTCTCACCCAGCCGGCACCACTCCTCCATCGCACCGACGCGCCCGTGGTCCCAGGGAAAACGCACGACCCTGTGCTCCATGGTGATGCCGACCAGCAACGAGCCGTCCGGGTGGAAGACCAGGCCGTTCGGGAATCCGGTCATCGGCGCCAACAGGCGCACCTTTGCGTCGGCGCCCACGGCAAGCAGCTGGCCGCCATGGTAGGCTCCATCGTCGACCCCAAGCACTTCCCAGTTCTGCGGGTCGGTGAAGATGATTTCACCCTCCGGGGAGAAGACCAGGTCGTTTGGTCGCGACGGCTTTGCGCCGGGCAGATCGACCGCGACATCGCTCCAACTCCCATCTGACTTCACACATTGGATGCAGCCGGGGATCTGCGGATCGGTGTAGTTGAGCTGTTCCAGCGAGAGCGGCGCGATGCCACCATTGTTAGCGATGTACAGGTTGTTGTCGCTGCCGAGACGCATGCCGTTTGGGGCGCCCGGCAGCGTGGCGAGTTCGCGCACATGGCCGTCGCGGAACGCCCTGACCTTGGCGTGCAGCAGATCGACGAAGGCGATCGATCCATCCGCGAGCGCCACCGGTCCCTCGGGAAACCCTAATCCGGTCGCGTGGATTTCCTGCTTCCAGCTCATCGTTTTAGTCTCCCTACCGGCTACGCCGCCGCCTCGCCCTTGCGTGCCCGGCCGATCTCGACCCCTATCGCCGCCGTCTCGTCCGGCGCGAGATGGCAGGCAACGAGACGCCCGTCCTCGACGGCGCGAAACGGCGGCTCAATTAGCCGGCAAATGTCGCGCGCCAGATGGCAACGCGGATGAAAACGGCAGCCGGACGGCACATTGGCGGGGTTCGGCGGATCGCCCTGGAGCACGATGCGCTTCCAGCCTCGCTGTCGGCGCGCGGCAAGCGTCGGCGCCGCCGACAGCAGCGCCTGCGTGTACGGGTGCAGCGGCCGCGCCATGATCTGGTCGGCAGGCCCCTGTTCGATGATCGTGCCGAGATACATCACCGCGATCCGGTCGGCGACATGGCCGATCACGTCGAGGTCGTGCGAAATGATGAGATAAGAGATTTTCCGCTTGCGTTGGATAAACAGCAGCAGATTGACGATCTGCGCCTGGATCGATGGATCAAGCGCCGATGTCGGCTCGTCGGCGACAATGATTTCCGGCTCGAGCGCCAGTGCGCGGGCAATCGCGATGCGCTGAAGCTGGCCGCCGGAAAACTGCGGCGGCAGCTTCTGTATGTCTGTATTCTCCATACCGACGAAGGAAAGAAGCTCGCGTATGCGCGCCGGCATTCCGGTTCCGAGCCGGATGCCATGGGTGTCGAAGGGCTCCCGCATGATCTCGGCAATGGTCATACGCGAATTCAGCGAGGCGAGCGGATCCTGGAATACCGCTTGCAGGCGGCGGCGAACCGGGAGCATTTGCCGGCCGTTCATCCCGGTGATATCGGCGCCGTCGAAAAGGATTCGGCCGGCCGTCGGGTTGAGCAGTTTCAGCGCCAGCCGCGCGAGGGTCGACTTGCCACAGCCGCTCTCTCCGACCAGCCCCACCGTCTCGCCCTTGTTGACCGCGAGCGACACGCCGGCGACGGCCTGTACGTCGCGCTTGCCGCCACGCTTTTGCGTGAATGTCTTGGCGATGTTTTCGAGTTCGAGAAGCGCCGCCATGGCTCAGGCCTCGACCAGCGATGCGGCGTCTGCGGACGCGATCGGGTGATGACAGGCAAGCTGGACATCGCCGAACGGCCGCTTCGGTGGCTCGGTGGTGCGGCAGTCATCCTGAACCATCGGGCAACGCGGATGAAACCGGCAGGCCGACGGAAAAGCGCCCAATCCCGGTGCGACACCGACAATGGCATTGAGGTCGTGCTTCGGCGTTGCCTCAGAGATCATCGCGCTGGCCATCAGCGCGGCCGTATAGGGGTGCGCCGGCCGCCGCATGATGGAATCAGCAGGGCCGATTTCTGCGATCCTGCCGGCATACATGACGAGGATCCGGTTCGCGACCTCCGCCACGACGCCCATGTCATGGGTGATCAGGATGATGGTGAGGTCCATCTCGCGCTTGAGTTCGGCCAGCAACTCCAGCATCTGAGCTTTGATCGTGACATCCAGCGCCGTCGTCGGCTCGTCGGCGATCAGCAGGCTGGGTCCGGCGGCCAGCGCCATGGCGATCATGGCGCGCTGGCGCATGCCGCCGCTGATCTCATGCGGATAGGCGCTGGCGACACGCACCGGGTCGGGGATACGGACACGGTCCAACATTTCCACGGCCCTCTTGGCCGCATCGGCTCGATTGGCGAGACCATGCGCCGTCAGCGCCTCGGCAATCTGATTTCCAATTGGCCAGACCGGATTGAGCGAGCCGAGAGGGTCCTGGTAGATGAGCCCAATCTCACGCCCGCGCGTCTTGCGCAGTTCGGCGTCGGGGCGGTTGAGCAATTCACGGCCCTTGAAACGGATCGAGCCGGATACGAAGGACGTCTGCGGCTGCAGACCTGCGATCGACATACCGGTCAGCGACTTGCCCGAGCCCGATTCGCCGATGATCACGAACGTCTCACCCTGCTCGACATCGAAGGAAATACGATCGACCGCATTGAGTTCGCCGCCCGGGCGGCGAAAGCCGATAGCCAGGTCACGCACCGACAGGATCATCCGCCGCGCCTCGATGCCAGCGCGTCGCCGATCAGGGAGAAGGCTGTCGCAGTGATCATGATCATCGTGCCGGGGAAGACCAAATACCACCAGGCCGAACCAAAATAGGAGCGCGAGTCGCGGATCAGCAAGCCCCATTCCGGAGTCGGCGAATTCGCCCCAAGGCCAAGGAAGGAGAGCGCGGTGACGGCAACCAGCGCGTAGCCGATGTCTGTCGTCACGCGGACATTTACCTCCTGCGCGACGAAAGGAATGATGTGGCGGCGCAGGATGGTCAGATCTGAGACCCCGAGGGCGCGTGCGGCTTCGACATGCGGGCGCTCGCGCAGCCGCAGCACCTCGCCGCGCACCAGACGGGCGTAGCCCGGCCACCAGATGATGGCGAGCGACAGCGCGACGCTGTCGAGGCCACGCCCGATGGAAGCAGCGACTGCGAGCGCCAAGACCAGGGCGGGAAAACCAAAGAACAAATCGACGATGCGCATGAGGAGATTGTCGACCCAGCCCCGCGCCATGCCGGAGACCGCGCCATAGACCACGCCGAACAGGGCAGAGGCGAAGACGATGGCGACCGCCACGCCGAGCGAATAACGGGTGCCGTAGACGACGCGTGAAAAGATGTCGCGGCCGCCCTCGTCGGTGCCGAACCAATGCGCCAGGCTCGGCGGCTTGAGGCGATCGGCCATAGCCAGCGCGACCGGATCGTGCGGGGCGATCAAGCCGGGCAGCAGTGTGAACGCTGCCAATACCACCACCACCAGCAGCGCCAGCGGCGTTAGAATGCCTTTAGGGCGCGCAAGCCGGTGGCGCTTGAATTCGGTCGAAACGCTCACGAGCCGACACTCTGTACGCGTGGGTCGATGATCGGGTAGAGCAAGTCCATAACGAGGTTGATGATGACGAAGCCGGCTGTCGATACGATGGCCAGCGCGATTACCGGCGAGTAGTCGAACACCTGGAACGACTGGTAGGCGTAGAGGCCAATGCCGGGCCAGTCAAAGATCACCTCGACGAGGATAACCCAGCTTATCATATAGCCGAACTGCATGGTCGTAGCGGTGAGGATGGGGCTTAACGCATTGCGCAGCATGTGTTTGTAAAGGATCGTTCGCGGACCCAGTCCCTTGCCGCGCGCGGTTCGGACATAGAGCCGGCTCTGCTCCTGGATGAGCGCCGCGCGCGACAGCCGCGTGCCCACGGCGAGCAAGTTCACGACGATCGTCAGGGACGGCAGAACGAGATGTTTCACGCTGCCGGCAAAGGCCGAGAGGCTACCCGCGAGCAAGGAGTCAACCAGCATCAAGCCGGTGACGACAGGCGGCGCCGACTCTCGTATCGGAAACCGTGCGCCAAGCGGCAGCCAGTGAAGCTTGTAGAAAAAGAAGAACTGCAAGGTCATGCCGAGCCAGAACACGGGTATGCCAGTGCCGATCATGGTCATGAGGCGAATGAACCCGTCAACCATCCCGCCCGGCTTCTTGGCAGCTAGTACGGCAAGTGAAAAACTCGCCCCGAGATAGATGACGAAGCTGACCAGCAGAAGCTCGATGGTCGCCGGGAGATATTGCGCGAGATCGGCGCTGACGCTGCGCCTCGTACGGATGGAATCGCCGAGATCGCCCCGCACCAGCCCGGCCATGTAGGACACGAACTGCTCGGCCATCGGGCGATCGAGCCCGTGTTCGGTCCTGATCCGCTGCACCGTCGCCTCGGACGCATTCTGGCCGGCCAGGAAGGCGGCAGGATCGGCGGGAACGACGCGGCTGAGGAAGAAAGTGATGACCGCGACCGCCAGGAGCACGAGCACCCCCCAAGCCAGTCGCTTCATCAAGAAATTCATCATGCCCGTGTCGCTCCGATCATGCTCAGCCTATTCTTTGCTGTACAGTTCCCAGAAGCGGGCGTTGATGTATTCGGCCGGATCGATGCGATAGCCGCCGATGCGGTCGGGCTCCGGAACAACGGTCTTGGGCCGTGCCGTCCAGATGATGGCGTGGGCGTCCACGACGATTTCCGCGGCCTGCTTCAGAAGCACGGCACGCTCAGCGGGATCTTCGATGGTGGGCAATTTGGCCACGAGATCCTGAAGCCCCTGATCGAAGAACTTCCCGGAATTGTAGAAGCCGCCCTTGAGATAATGCGCTGAGAAGAACTTTGTCGCGTCCTGCGGACTCAAATTGGCATTGCCGAGGATGAAGCAATTGCTCTTGTCGGTCTTGATGGCGGTAATCGCCTCGACAAAGGGGGCTTCCTCGATCTCGACCGTGACGCCGATCTGGGCCGCCGACGATTGAAGAACCGTGGCCGCGAAGCGGAACTCCGGGAAGCCGGCTGGAACCGAGCATTTCATCGTCGCGTTCGCCAGGCCGGATGCCGCGAGGGCCGCCTTCGCCGCATCGAGGTCGGTCTTGATTTCCGGCGCGCTCTTTTCCGGGCTGCCGGGGAACCATGCCGGTATCGGTCCGCGACCGACTTCGGCCCTGCCCTGAAAGGACTGAACCATGGCGTTGTAATCGAACGCCTTCACCAGCGCGTTGCGGAAGTCCTTGTTGTTGGTCGGCGCGAGATCCATGTTCAAATAGATGGCAGGCCAAGCCCAAAGGTTGTTGCCTTCGATCATGTGGAAGCCGCTGGTTCCGCCGATGCGCAGCGCCTCGTCGAGCGGCACGAAATTGGCGAGATCGAATTCGCCGCCTTCAAGTCCACGCGCCCGGTTGGCACCGTCAGCTACAAAGCGGTCGAGCACACGGTCGAACGGCTTCGCCGGGAATTTGCCCCACCATTTATCATTGCGCTTGAGCTCGATTTGGGTGCCGCGAGTCCAGGCGACGAAGGCGTAGGGACCGGTTCCGTTGGCGTTCTCGCTGAACCAGGCCTCGCCCAGATCGTCTTTGTGCTTGGCGACGTCCTCGTCGGCGATCATTTCGATACGACTAAGATTAGATGCCAGGAACACAGTCGGCGCCTTGGTCTCGATCCTGACCGTCTTAGGGTCGACGACCGTCACGCTGGCGATGTCGTCGACCAGATAGGCCTGCCCCTGACCGATCTTGAGCAGCCGGTCGAGTGTCGCCTTGACATCGTTGGCGTCGAAGGGGCTGCCGTCATGGAAGGTCACGCCCTCGCGCAGCGTGAAGGTCCAGGCAGCGCCTTCCTGCTTCCATTGGGTGGCGAGCGCCGGCAAGAGCTTCGATGGATCATCGAGATCGAAATCGACAAGGCGGTCATAGACATTGCGGGTGACCGTAAACTCCCAATTCACATTGGCCTTGGCAGGATCGATCGTGCTGGGCTCGCCGGCATCGGCGTAGACGAAGGTAGCAGGATCCTGGGCAAAGGCCGATGCAGCGATGAATGTCGACGTCAGAAGGGTTAGAGCCGTTCCCATGACTTTGGAGAGCATTTTCATCTTCATCCCTCTTTTTTTATTCAGCCCAGCCGGGCTTGGCTTGCTGCCACATATATCATATATGATACCACTATCAGCAGCCTTGCAAGCGAATTTCGTACCGGAGGTTTATGGGAATGAGTTCATCGCCGAGCCTCGCGAATGGGCTATCGGAGGCCGAAACACGCCGCCTCAAGGAGCTCTCCCTGTTTGTCCGGACAGAGACTGTGCGACTGATTTCGATCGCCAAAGTCGGTCACTATTCCTCGGTTTTCTCCTGCGCCGAAATTTTCGCCGTTCTTTACGGCGGGGTCATGCGGCTCACGCGTGCCGAGCCTAAGTGGCCCGACCGCGACCGCTTCCTGATGGGCAAAGGCCATGCGGCGGTCGGGCTCTTTCCGCTGCTGGCCGAGTGGGACTTCTTCCCAAAGGAATGGCTCGATAGCTATACACGTCTTGGCAGCCCGCTCGGCGATCACCCCGACATGCGCAAGGTGCCGGGCGTCGACTTCAGTTCCGGCTCGATCGGCCACGCCCTGTCGGCCGGCGTCGGCATGGCGCTTGGCGGTCGGCTCAACGGCCAGGATTTCGACGTCTATGTGCTCCTCGGCGATGGCGAGATGCAGGAGGGCCAGGTCTGGGCCGCAGCGATGTCGGCCGCCCACCACCGGCTCAGCCATCTGGTGGCGATCGTCGACCGCAATCGCTACCAGCTCGACGGCACGGTCGAGGACGTCATCAACATCGAACCGCTCGCCGACAAATGGCGCAGCTTCGGCTGGGACGTGCATGAGGTCGACGGCCATGACGTTGAGGCCCTGACGCTGCTTTTGCGACGGCTGAAGTCCGAGCAGGTACGCGAAAAGCCGGCCTGCATCATTGCCCATACGGTGAAGGGCAAGGGCGTTGGCTTCATGGAAGCTGAACCGGGCTGGCATCTCGGTTTTCTCGCGCCGAGCGACGAAGAGAAGGTCCTGGCCGAAATCAGGGCGAGAGGAGGCTTGCAATGAGCGAGGCGCTCGATCCCGGAAGCTGGCAGTATCGCGGACTGAACGCACGCGCGCCGAGCCTTTCAGTGCTTGCCGACACGCTGAACGAACTCGCCGCCGAAGGTCGCCCGGTCGTCGCAGTGACGGCCGACCTGCAATATTCCAATGGACTGATCGGCTTTGCCCGCAGATATCCGGAGCGCCTGTTCCAGTTCGGCATTTCCGAACAGAATATGGTGTCTGCCGCCGCAGGCTTGGCGACGACCGGACACATGCCATTTGCCGCGACCTTCGCGTCATTCCTGGCGCTGCTCTGCTGCGAGCAGATCCGTACCGACATCGCTTATTCGGCTCTGCCTGTCCGGCTGATCGGCCATCATGCCGGGATCAGCCTCGGCTTCTACGGCACCTCGCATCACGCCACCGAAGACCTGGCGATCATGCGCAGCATTGCCGATCTGACCGTGGTCTCGCCGGCCGACGGGGCGCAGTTCGCTGCCGCCATCCGTGCATCGATGACCTGGCCGGAGCCGATCTACTTCCGCATCGCACGCGGGCATGATCCAGTCGTCTACGATAGACCGGCGCTGTTCGAGTTCGGCAAGGCTGTGATCCATCACGAGGGCGCCGACCTCACCATTATCGCCTGCGGCTCGATGGTGCATCCGTCGCTGGACGCGGTGCGCGCATTGCGGGCGGGCGGGCGCGACGTCGGCTTCATCGACATGCACACGATAAAGCCGCTCGACCGGGACGCCGTTATCGCTGCAGCGCGACGTTCACGCTGCCTGATGACCGTCGAGGAGCACAATGTGCTCGGCGGCCTTGGAGGCGCGGTCGCCGAGGTGCTTGGTGACATCGGCGGCGCACCGCGCCTGGTGCGTCATGGCATCATGGACGAGTACAGCCTGATCGCACCGCCGACGCATCTCTATGCCCATTATAGGCTGGATGCTAAGGGTATCGAATCATATGCGATCGAGACCATGTCGAATCGGGGACCTTCGTGAGCATCAAGCCGCTTGCCACCGACAATCTCTCGACCCGGGCCTACACGTCGATCCGCGCCGCCTTGATCGACGGCGATTTTGCACCCGGCGAGCGGCTCGTCATCTACGACATCGCCGAACGTCTCGGCACCAGCGTCACCCCGGTGCGGGAGGCATGCCTTCGCCTGGTCAGCGAACAGGGGCTGGAGATCCGCTCGGGCCGGTTCCTGACAGTGCCCGATCTCGATCTGGGGCGCTATCTGGAAATTCGCAAGATACGGATCGCGCTCGAGGGCCTGGCGACCAGGGAGGGCGCGATCAATGCCACGCCGCAATATGTTGAACGGCTGGCCGACTGCCATGCGCGGTTCGTCAAGGCGAGCCGTGCGCATGACAATTTCAACTCGATCCGGCTCAATCGCGAATTCCACTTCGGGGTCTACCAGCTTTGCAACATGAAAATGCTGCTCGGACAGATCGAGAACCTATGGGTTTCCATGGGACCGATCCTGAAGGTCTATTACCGTGAACATGCTGACGACCACTATCTGGGCGCCGAGGAGCATGTGAACGTGATGGCGGCTCTCGAAAGGCGCGACGGCGCCGCTGCAAGCGAAGCGCTTGTGGGCGATATTGAGCGCGGCGGCGAAGGCATCCTCGCCTATCTCGGCGCCCGGCCGCTTGCCGCCGTCTCCTGACGGCTTTAGCGCCGCGCTATCAGTCGCTCCAATATACTGTCGATGACACCGAGCGATTCATCAAGAATCTCGGGCGTGTGTGCGAGCGAGAGATAAAGCCGCTTCAACGGCAGCGGCTGGCCTATCAAGCGGTGCTCGATCATCTTCTGGCGGAAAGCGAGGTCAAGCGCGTCGTCATTGCGCAGCAAATCGTCGTAGCGGCTGTAGGCGCCCGAGAAGAAATACAGCAGCCACACCGATCCGAAGCCGGCGCTCTGGGCTTCGAGGCCATGCCGCAAAGCGATCGCATCCAAGCCCTTTCGCATGTGCATGCCGAGCGCCGACAACCGTTCGTACGTGCCTTGCTTCGACAATTCCTCGATGGTCGCCAGTACCGCCGCGAGGCTCGATGGCGTTCCGTTGAAGGTGCCGCCCATGAACACCGACCCTTTCCCGGTGCGGCCAACGCATTCCATGATGTCGCGGCGGCCGGCGACGATGCCGACCGGATAACCGGAGCCGGCCGCCTTGCCGAAGGTGGCCAGGTCGGGCGTGACGCCACAGATTGATTGGTAGCCGCCCAAAGCATGACGGAAGCCCGTGATCACCTCATCGAAGATCAGCACGACCTCTTGCTCCCGCGTGATCGTGCGCAGGTCCGACAGAAAAGCATCGGTGCCGATCACCGAACCGATATTATGAGCAATCGGCTCGACGATAATCGCCGCGACCTCACCGGGATTGGCCTTCAGATAGGCCTCAACAGCGCCTGCGTCGTTGTAGGGCAGGACGATTGTGTGGCGCGCCGTCTCTTCCATGATCCCGTCGCACAAGGGATCGTAGCGGCCAATCGCGCCGGATTCGGACTGGACGTTCATGGCGACGGCGTCATGCCAGCCGTGATAGCCGCCCTGGAATTTTATCACCTTCTTGCGACCCGTGAAGGCGCGGGCGATCCTCAGCGCATGGAAGGTCGCCTCCGAACCGCTGCTGCAGAGCGACACAAGTTCGGCGCAGGGAATATTGCGAGCGATGACCTCGCAAGTTTCAACCTCCAGCTGGGTGATGCCGGCGCCGATCAGGTCGATGTCATGCGATACGGCATGAACCCGCGCGGCGATCGCCGGATGGCAGTGGCCGAGCACATTTGCGCCGAAACCACAGTGAAAATCAGTGTAGCGGTTCCCATCCGCATCGAAGAGATAGCAGCCGGAAGCGCGGGTAAAGGCGATCGAGGCGCCAAGCTTGCGACTGGGGCTGAGGTGACCACCGGCCATGACCTTGCTTGCGCGCGCGGCAAGCGCCAGATTCCCGTCGCGGACATTCATTGGCTTCACCCTCTCATGGCACAACAGTCAGGCACGCTTGCGTCTCGTCGGGCGCGGAGTCTCTTCCCTGTCGAAGAAGTCCTTGCCCTCGATCTCGGTGATATAAGCGACGAATTTCCGGCCGCCTTCGATCAGATCCTGCTCAAAGGCCTTGCGCAGGGCCTTCTTGTCGCGCGCCTTCAATGCGCTCAAGACATTGAGATGCTGATGCTGGCCGTCGTAGGTCGGATGGCCGTGCGGATAGAGAAAGGTCAGCAGCGGGCCGATCTGGATCCACAGCCTTTCCAGCATCTCGATCAGATGCGGCATCTGCGACTTATGGTAGACGGAAAAATGAAAATCGTAATTCGCTTGCAAGGCGGCCGGATAGTCTTTCGTCCGCTCCGCCTCGACAAGCCTGTCATGGGTCGCCGACAATTGCTCGATGAACGAATCGTCGATGTGCGGCAGGGCTTGCTGGGCCGCATAAGGTTCGAGAAGCAGGCGGATATCCCTGATCTCGAGATATTCCTTCAGGTTGACCCGGCGCACGCGGATGTAATAGCCCGGTTTCATCTCGAGCGCGCCATCCTTGACCAATTGGAACAGCGCCTCGCGCACAGGCGTCTCGCTGGTTCCGAGACTTTGCGCCAGGTCGCGAATCTTGAGGCGGTCGCCAGGGTGGAACCGCGCCGACATCAATTGCTGGCGCAGCCGCAGATAGATCTGGGACGACAGGCTCGTCGTCTGGATTTCGCTCAATTCCGCCATCGTTGTCCTCGAACCGGTCTCGGCATCCAATCGGCTTGCCGACCAAACCGTCGTTCCGTCAAGCGTGGTTGCCGATATTAACGGCCCATCCACCGGCAATCCCAAAAAAATCCGAGCCTTGGCTCATGCGCGAAGAAAATCGGTGACGAGGTTCATCTGCTGGTCGAGCATGATCTTGCCGCCGATTGTTTTACAGCCGCGCTCCGAGGCCCTGGCAAGCAAACGCGTGACCAGAGGGGTCATGATGATGTCGGCCACCACGGTTGCAGGCGCCAGCCGATCGATATCGACGGGTATGGGATCATCTTCTTTCATGCCAACCGAGGTGGTGTTGACGATAACGTCGAAATCCTCGGCAGCGGCAGGTCCCGCCGTCACATCGCACTTCGGATAGTGCGCGGCAATGGCCTCCGCCAGTGCCTGGCCCTTTCCGCCATCGCGATTGCTGATGCGAAGCTTGCCGGCTCCGGCCTCGGCGAGCGCAAAGGCGACCGCTCGTCCCGCACCTCCGGCTCCAATCTGGAGGATGCGTTTGCCAGCGGGGTCAACGTCGTTGAGACGCAAGCCGGCGACGAAACCGAGACCATCGGTGTTGTGGCCGATGAGGCGGCCGTCCTCGTCGCGGCGCGTGAAGTTCACCGCCCCGACATTTTTCGCATTCGGCGTGAGTTCATCGAGAAAACGCATCACCTCGATCTTGTGCGGAATTGTCGTGCCGAAACCGATGACGTTTCGCATGCGACGGATCGCGGCGACGACCCCGTTAAGGTCTTCGGGAGTAACATGCAGCGGCGAAGCGGCGACGTTCTTGCCAATGGATTTGAAATGCGCGTTCAAAACAGCTGGGGCGCGAACATGCCCGATTGGATGCGCAAGCACGAACATGATTTTTGTCTGGCCGGTGATTTGCAAGCTGGTCCTCCACTGAGCCCTAGCCGGCCATCAGCCTGGCAGCAGCCCAATCCCGTAATTGCCGTAGCGCGCGCCTACCCTTGCCATCTCCTCAGCCGGCAGCAGCACGGGCTCGCCCGCCTGCAGCGCCAGAAGGTATTGCCTCGCCAGCGTTTCCAGCTTGACGGTCGCATTGAAGGCTGCGTCGAGCGTCTTGCCCATCGCGATCATACCGTGATTGGCAAGGAGGCAGGCGGTCCGGTTCTGCAGCGCCTCGACCGCCGAGGCAGCCAGATCGGCGGTTCCGAATGTCGCATAGCGCGCGCATCTAATGTCCTCCCCGCCGAAACCCGCGACCATGTAGTGGAAGGCCGGGATCGGTTTGCGCAGGCATGAGAGTGCCACGCAGGCATCGGCATGCGTGTGGATGACGGCATTGGCGGCAGGAAAGGCGCCAAGGATCGAGACGTGCATGTGCCATTCGCTGGAAGGAACCCCTTCGCCCGCGACGCTTCCGTCATAGTCGATCTGAACCAGGCGATCGGCACTCATGTTGCCGCTATTGCCGCCGGTCGGCGTGATCAGAATCCCATTGCCGGCGCGGCAACTGACGTTTCCCGTGCTGACATGATTGAAGCCCTTGTCCTCCAATCGACGGACGACCGACAAGATGGATTGCTTCAATTCATTCTGGTCGCTCATCTAATTTCCCGCATTCTTCATCGACTCCAGCGTTGGGAGGAACATTTCGACGGGGCCGAGCTTGCCGGATTTGAGGCAAAGCGCGATTGGCCTTTCCTCCTCTGTCGTGGCGCGGGCGATCCCTGGACCCTGATACGATCCGATGCGCAAGCGGTCGATGCCGAGCCGCTCGACGATCGTCCCGGATGTCTCGCCGCCGGCGACGACGAAGCGGCGAACGCCTGCTTCGCGCAAGCGGATCGCCAAGCCGCCGAGTATGGCTTCCGCCAGATGTGCTGCACCGTCGCGGCCATATTTTTCCTGCGCGATACGGACGTCTTCATTTGACGCGGAGGTGGCCAAGGCCACTGGACCGCTTTCGAGATGTTTGCCCGCCCAAGACAGCGCAGCGCCTATCGCACCTTCGGCGCTCTCGATTTTTGTAATGTCGATGCGATACACCGGTCTGGACTGCTCAAAGGCGGCGAGCTGTTCGAGCGTGCGCTCGGCGCAACTGCCCGATAATACCACCCCTGCTCCATCGACGGCCGGAAGATCCGGTTTTTGTCGTGCCTCGTCGAGCCAGCCGCGCTTCCGCCAAAGTGAGGGATAGTGCTGGGTGATCGGCGAGTTGCCGGTCATCACCTTCCAGTCGAGTGTAAGTGCCGCAATTGCGTCGAGGTCTTCCTCGTAGATGGCGTCGGCGATCATATGGCGAATACCCCGCTCGGCCAGGTCGTCGGCGTACTCACGAAGCGCTTGGAAATCGCCCCTGATAAAGCGATGCGGCAGCAGACCGACGCGCGACTTCGTCTGGCGTTGCAGAACGCGGACCAGGTCCGGATCGGTCATCGGGGTCAGCGGGTCGAGGCGCTTGGGCGATTCAGAGACGAGTTGGGACCCGACGAACAGGTGTCCGTTGAATACCGAGCGGCCGACTTCCGGCGCCGAAGGGCAAAAGGCGGTCCTCGTCTCGCCGGTCAGTTCAAGGAGCCGGTCGGCGACCGGACCGATATTGCCCTGGTCAGTCGAATCGAAAGTGGCGCAATATTTGAAAAAAAGCTGGCGAACGCCGACGGCGAGCAGCGCGCGTGCCGCGGCATCGGATTTTCCAACCGCATCGGGAGCCGGGATGACGCGCGTCTTCTGCGCGACCACCATGGCGGGCTGGAGCGGGATTTGAGCCACCATTTCGGGCCGGGTGACGAAGCCGACACCGACGCCGAGCGCGACCAGCATGGAAGCTGTCTCCATGCCGCCGGTAAGATCGTCGGCGATCACGCCAAAAATCGGTTGCATCATTCTCCACACTCTTACGAAGCGTAACCGTGGCGACCCGCGCTACGCTTGCCGTCAACTTGCAACGCATTGATACATGATATATCAAATCAGGCAATTGCCTTACAGCCGTGCCGGCGCAATTCCTTTGCCGGACGCAACAAAACCGGAGAAGACGCTGATGGACCAGCGGGTCACAGATGTGGATCGTGCCTTGCGCGCTCGGGCGGCCGCCGTCATCCCGGGGGGCATGTGGGGCCATCAGAATGCCGCGCGGCTGCCTGAGGGCTATCCCCAGTATTTTTCGCGTGCCGAAGGCTGCCGCACCTGGGACTCCAGAGGGCGCGAATATATCGACTTCATCTGCGGCTGGGGACCGATGATCCTCGGCTATAACGACCCGGACGTTGAGGCGGCGGCAACCGCCCAGCGAAATCGCGGCGACGCCATGAACGGACCTAGCGAGCGGCTGGTCGAACTGGCCGAACTCGTCGTCCAAACCGTGCCGCACGCCGACTGGGCGATGTTCTCCAAGAACGGCACCGACGCCACCACCGCTTGCGTCACCATCGCGCGTGCCGGCACCGGACGACGCAAGGTTCTGCTGGCAGGTGGCGCCTATCATGGGGCTATCCCGTGGTGCACGCCCTCCGTCGCCGGTGTGACCGAAGAGGATCGCGCCCACCTCATCTATTTCGACTACAACGATCCGGCGAGCCTCGATACGGCGGTCGAGCAGGCCAAGGGCGATCTCGCCGCCATCATGGTTTCCGCCTTCAAGCATGACCTCGGCAAGGAGCATATTCTGCCAACCGCCGAATTCGCCAAACGGGCGCGGGCACGCGCCGACGAAGCCGGCGCGGCGTTGATTGTCGATGACGTGCGAGCCGGCTTCAGGCTCGACATGGGCGGAAGCTGGGAACTGGTCGGCGTCAGGCCCGACCTCGCCGCCTGGAGCAAGGCGATCGCAAACGGGCACGCGCTTGCAGCGGTGACGGGCAATGACCGGTTCCGCGAGGCCGCCACAAAGATCTTCACGACCGGTTCGTTCTGGACCGCATCCGTGTCGATGGCGGCCGCCATAGCCACGATCAACAAGCTGGTAAGGAGCGACGCCATCGGCACCATGAAAGCGATGGGGCAACGGCTGCGCGACGGACTGGACGCGCAGGCAGAGCGCCATGGCCTCAAGTTGCGGCAGAGTGGCCCCGTGCAGATGCCGGTTGTCCTGTTCGAAGACGATGCCGACCGGCGTCTCGGCAACGCGTTCTGCCTGAATCTGCTCGAGCGGGGGGTCTACATGCATCCGGCGCACACGATGTTCCTTTCGGCCGCGCACACCAAGGCCGACATAGACGCCGCGCTGCAAGCGACGGATGAATCGCTTGCCGCCGTCGCGCGTCTCTAGGCAAGCCAATGTATGGCGCTGCGCGGCATTGACGCTGCCAGACGCGTGTGGTTTGATATATCATGTATCAGTTTGGAGGCTGAGGTTTGGATACTGACCGCCGGTCCGACCGTGGCCGCAACGTTTCGGAGGAATTTCTCGCGGACCGTGCGAAATTCATCCGACTGGAGACACTGCGCCTGACGCGTATCGCTGGCGCGGGTCACTATTCGAGTACGTTTTCGGCCGCCGAACTGTTCGCAGCGCTCTATTACACGCACCTCCGTTACGATCCAGGCAAGCCGAAATGGCCGGATCGCGATCGCTTCGTACTCAGCAAGGGCCACGCCGCGATCGGGCTCTATCCGGTTCTGGCCGATCTTGGTTTCTTCGATCCGAAGCTGCTCGACAATTTCACCAAACTGGGCAGCGCATTCGGCGACCACCCGGATATGAAGAAGATAGCCGGCATTGATTTTTCCTCCGGTTCTCTTGGGCACGGCCTGTCGATCGGCCTTGGAATGGCGCTCGCAGGACGGCTGCAGAAACGCGACTACCGAACCTATGTCATGCTCGGCGACGGCGAGCTCAATGAAGGCCAGATCTGGGAAGCCGCAATGGCGGCCGGCCATTACAAGCTGAGCGGTCTGGTCGCCATCGTCGACCGCAACCAGCTGTGCATCGACGGCCCGACGGAAGCGGTCATGTCGGTTGAGCCGATCCATGGGCGATTTGAGTCCTTCGGCTGGGATGTCCGCCGCATCGACGGGCATGACCTCAAAGCTATTCTAGCGGCGCTCGACGGGCTGGCGCCGGCCGGTCATGGCAAACCGCAGATGATCGTCGCCGACACGATCAAGGGCCGTGGCGTCAAGCATATGGAACTGTCGTTGAACTGGCATGTCGGCAATCTGGTCGGCGCCGACTACGACGACGCCTACAACGAGATCGCTTCCGGGCTGACACCCTATCAGGGGGAGGACGCGTGATGAGCACAGTGACGTCCAATGCCGGCCAGGACCAGAGCACGCTGTTTCGCGGCAGCGACACCGAAATCGCATTGAAGGACGAAAAGTCGGTACGCGGCACGCCGAACAAGCTCATGCCGGCGTTCATCCTCGGCGAAGAGCTCGCAGATCTGGCCGACCACGACGAACGTATCGTGGTAGCGACCGCCGATCTCGCCAATTCCAGCCGCACACGCGATTTCTATGCGCGTCACCCGGATCGCTTCATCGACTTCGGCATTGCCGAGCGCAACATGATCACCGCCGCCGCCGGCATGGCCTCGTGCGGCATGATCCCTTACGTAGCGACCTTCGCCTCGTTCTGCGCCATCCTCTGCGCCGAACCTATCCGGACCGACTGCGCCTATCCGCGCATGCCCGTGCGCATCATCGGCCACCATTCCGGCATCTCGATGGGTTTTTACGGCACCAGCCACCATTCGCTTGAAGACCTCGGCATGATGCGCAGCATCGCCGAACTCACAATCGTCTGCGCGGCGGATGCCAACCAGTTGCGCGCCATCCTGCGCGCGTCCGTGGACCATCCGGGCGCCATGTATATCCGGCTCGGCCGAGGACGCGATGCGGAGGTCTACTCCGAAGTGCCGAGCGATTTCCGTTTCGGCGAGGCAAAGATGCTGCGCGACGGAACCGACCTCACGATCATCGCGACCGGCTCGCAGATCCATGCCAGCCTCGCCGCAGCCGACGCGCTGGCCGCCGAAGGAAAGAGCGTCCGCGTTCTCGACATGCACACGATCAAGCCGCTCGACGTATCGGCCGTGCGCAAGGCTGCAGCCGATACGGGCGCTATCCTGACGGTTGAAGAGCACAACGTCATTGGCGGGCTGGGAAGCGCCGTTGCGGAAGTGATCGCCGGCGGACCGGCTGTGCGCTTCCAGCGCCACGGCGTCGTCGACGAATTCTCGCTGATCGGCCCGCCGGCGGCGCTTTACGCACATTACAGGCTTGACGCGGCCGGGGTCACGGCTGTGGCGCGGGAATTTCTCGCGGAAACGGGAACGGTTTGAAAAGAGCGGGATGAGACCCGCCAGACGGCGCCTGTCGGCTTGCGATCAGCGCAAGCCGAACGATCATCGATTTGCGAATGGGAGAATCCGATGGCACTGAATTTTCCAAAATTATTCCGACGGGCCGCGCTGGTGCTTACCGCCGCGACCGCGTTTCACACCGGCCCGCTTTTGGCTCAAGACCAACCATTGATCATTGCACGCCACCTGGAGATCAACTCACTCGATCCGAGCCGTGCCTTCTGCGACACCTGCCAGATTTATTTGAGCTCGGCCTATCAGGGCCTCGTCTCGCTCGCCGCCGACAACAAGTCGATCGAGCCGCTCCTGGCGACAAGCTGGGAGATCAACGCCGACCAGACCGTGTTCACCTTCAAGCTTGCTCCCAACTCGGTCTTTTCCGATGGCAGCCCGGTCGAATCGAAGGACGTCAAGTGGAGCTACGAACGGCTGAAGAACATCAAGGCCGACGCCTCCTTCATGATGTCGCTGGTCAAGTCCATCGACACGCCCGACCCGAAGACCGTGGTCGTCACGATGGAAAGCTCCAACTCCGAATTCATCGGCGTGCTGACCGCGCCCTATGCCGTAATCATCAACAGCGACGTCGCAGCTGCGGCGGGTGCCAAGGCTGATGCGGATGCGTCGACGACCGACACCGCGGAAGGCTGGTTCCTGGCCAATTCAGCCGGCAGCGGCCCCTATGTGCTGAAGTCTTATGCACCCGATGACGAGTTGCGCTTCGTCCGCAACGACAAATTCTGGGGCAAGGCGCCGGCAATCGGGGAGATTGTTATTGACGAAACCGCCGACGCGGTATCGCAGGCGCAGATGCTGCAAAGCGGTGCGGCCGACATCGCCATGCAGGTCGATCCGGACACGTCAAAAACGATCTCTTCGCCGGATGTGACGATCAAAACGGTGCCATCCTACAACTTCATCTACGTCATGTTCAGCCCCGGTGCCGAAGGCAACAAGGTTCCCCTGACGAAGGAAGTCCGCCAGGCGCTCGCCTACGCGATCGATTATGACGGCATCATCCAGTTCACGGTCGGCGGCGAAGGCAAGCCGCAGGCTTCGCCGATACCCAATGGCTTCCCGGGAACCGCCGATCTTCCGATGCCCAAGCAGGATCTGGAGAAGGCGAAATCGATGCTGGCCGCCGCCGGGCTGGCGGACGGGTTCGAGCTCGACGTCACCGTCGCGCAGCTCAACGTCTACGGTGTCGACCTCGTGCTCATGATGCAGAAGGTCCAGCAAGACCTGGCGCGGGTCAATGTGAAACTCAACATTCAGCCGGTGGCTTCCGCCGTCTGGCGCGAACAGGTCGCCAGCCCCGGCGTGCCTTTCTCGGCCCGCTTCTACGCGCCCGACTATTTCGGCTCGGCCCAGTACGTCCAGTTCTTCGGCATGATCCCGGATTCGTTCTGGCTGACCCGCGCCGGCCAGAAGGGCAAAGTCGATTTGCTCAATCAAAAGGAAACCGACCTGATGAAAAAGGCGATGGCGGCGTCGGACGCCGAACGCGACGGCGTCTATCATGAGATCGCGCTTCAAATGATCGAAGACAAGATCATTGTCCCTGTCGTCAGCCCAAACCTGGTGCTAGCCTACCGCAGCAACATCGAGGGCGTTCGTTATTCCGCCTGCTGCAACCTTCCGCTGTCAGAGCTCAGCCGCAAATAGGCGAGGTTCGCACTCAGAGGCATCGCGATGGTCGGCTACATAGCAAGACGTCTGATCGCGATGCCGCTCCTGCTGCTCGGCGTTGTCACGCTGGCGTTTCTGCTGTCGCACTTCACCAATGCCGACCCGCTGACCTCGCTCATCGGCGAGCGGCAGATGCACAACGAGGCGGTGGTCGCCGCCGCAAAGACGCGCTGGGGCCTCGACCGCTCGCTGCCCGAACAGTATCTGATCTATCTGAAGAACCTGCTTTCCGGCGATTTCGGCACGTCGTTCCGCACCAAACGGCCGGTCTCCGAAGACCTGCTCAAGCGCCTGCCGGCGACGCTAGAACTGGTTATCGCGGCGATGCTGGTGGGCAGCATCAGCGGCATCACACTCGGCGTGTTGGCCGCCAATTTCCGCGACCGCCTGGCCGACCATTTCGCACGTCTTTTCGCGCTGCTGGGTGCATCAATCCCGGTATTCTGGTCGGGCCTCATCCTGCTCTACATCTTCTCCGTCAAATTCGGTTGGCTGCCGGGTCCGGGACGGATTGATCCTCGCTCCGAGGCGCCGCCCTTTGTCACGGGCATGTTCACGATCGACGCGCTGATTGCCGGCGACTTCGCCAAATTCGGCGATGCGCTGACGCACCTCATCCTGCCTGCGCTGGCGCTGGGCTGGACTGTGACCGGCATCGTCTCGCGCATGGTGCGCGGATCGATGCTCGATGTGCTCGGACAGGAATTCATCCTCGCCGCCCGTGCGAAAGGCGCCGGACGCATGCGCGTACTTTTAAACCACGCGCTGCGCAACGCGATCCTGCCGACGCTCACGATCCTTGGCTTCTCCTTCGCATATCTTATCACCGGAGCGATCCTGACCGAAACGATCTTCTCCTGGCCCGGCATCGGCTCCTATGCCGTGCAGGCGGCCCAAGGGCTGGACCATCCGGCCATCATCGGCGTTACCATCGTTGGCGGAGCGGCATTCCTGTTGACCAACCTCGTCACCGACCTCGCTTACCTGGCCGTCGATCCCAGGGTCAAACTCGGGTCGCGCGGGGCTGCATGAGTATTCAGGTGCATACGTTTGGATCCATGCGTCTGCCGCGCTGGGCAACAGCGCCCGTCATAATAGGCGGCGTCATCATCATCGCCTGGTTCATCGTCCTGCTCACGGCCCATTGGTGGGCGCCTTACGACCCGACCATGCTCGCCGGCAAGCGCTTCACGCCGCCCGACGCCGCGAATTGGCTCGGCACCGACGCGCTCGGCCGTGACGTGTTTTCGCGAACGCTCTACGGCGTGCGCCAATCGCTGCCTATCGCCTTGCTGGTCATCGTCTGCTCGGTGCTGATCGGCACCGCGCTGGGTGCGATAGCCGGCTTCGTCGGCGGGCTGCTCGACGAGGCCATCATGCGCTTCGTCGACGTGACGCTCTCCTTTCCGCCTATCCTGCTCGCCATGGCCGTCACCGCCTCGCTCGGACCCGGCCTCGGCAACGCCGCCATTGCCATGGTCGTCGTCTGGTGGCCGATCTACGCGAGGCTGATGCGCGCGCAGGTGCTCTCGGTGCGCGAGCGCGAGCATGTCGAAGCGGCGGTCGCCTCGGGCGCCAGTCCGCCGCGCATCTTGTTCAAGCATATTCTGCCGCTGTGCTGGAGCCCGGTGATCGTCAACGCGACCATGGATTTCGGCCAGATCGTGCTGCTTGCGGCGAGCCTCTCTTTCATTGGCCTGGGGGCTGTGCCACCAACTCCGGAATGGGGGCAGATGATCTCCGAGGGCGCATTGCATTTCTACCGCTGGTGGATCGCAGCCGGTCCCGGCATTGCCATCCTCAGCATCGTGCTCGGCTTCAATTTTCTCGGCGACGGCTTGCGCGACTATCTCGATCCGAGGTCGCGATGAGCAACGCCGCCCCCCTGCTCGCCGTCGAGCGTTTGAACGTCTCATTCGAAAGCCGCTCACGAACCTTGCTGCCCGCCGTTCGCGATGTCGACTTCACGATCGAGGACGGCGAAATCATGGGACTGGTCGGTGAGTCGGGATCTGGCAAGAGCGCGACCATGATGGCCGTCATGGGTCTGCTGCCGCCGCGTGCCCGCGTCACTGGCTCGGTAAAGTTTCGCGGAGCAGAACTGATCGGGCAAGCGGAGAGCTTCCTGCGCCGCTATCGGGGTGCACGAATCGGGATGATATTTCAGGACCCGATGACCACGCTCAATCCCCTGCTCACCGTCGGCGCACAGATCGCCGAGGCGGTACGGATCCATGACCGTTCCGTCAGCGCGCGCGCAGCCTTGCAGCGGGCGGTGCAGCTTCTCGATCTTGTTTCGATCCCCTCCCCCAGACAACGGGCCGGACAGTATCCGCATGAGTTTTCCGGCGGAATGCGCCAGCGTGCGGTGATCGCCATGGCAATGGCCAACGATCCGCAAATGCTGATCGCCGACGAGCCGACGACGGCGCTTGATGTGACGATCCAGGCGCAGATCATGGAATTGCTGCAGCGACTGTGCTCGGAAAGGCGAATGGGGCTGGTTCTGGTCACCCACGATCTCGGCGTCGTTGCCAGCGTCGCTAACAAGATCGCAGTGATGTATGCGGGACGCATCGTCGAGTGCGGCGAAGTTGCTGACGTCTTCAGGGCGCCGCGCCATCCTTATACGCGCGCGTTGCTGGACAGCCTGCCGCGGATCGAACAGCGCGTGGCGCGGCTGAGCGCCATTCCCGGCGCGCCGCCTTCGCTCGCTTTCCTGCCCAAAGGCTGCGCCTTTCATCCACGCTGCCGGCGGACGGTCGACATGTGCAAATACCAGGACCCCTTGCTGCGCCGGATCGGTCACGTCGATGTCGCCTGTCACTGCGCGGACGAGGTCTCTTCGCCGGTTCGGACAACGGGGGAGACCGTGTGATGGGGACGGCTCCTGCCATATCCTTGCCCGGAGATGTGGCGCCTGCCCAACCCGCGCTGCTCTCGGTGCGGGGCCTGGTGAAGGAATTCTCGACCGGCGGCAGCTTGCCTTTCTTCGGCGCCCCAACCCGCATCCAAGCGGTATCCGACATTTCGTTCGATCTCAGGCAGGGTGAAACGCTCGGCTTGGTCGGCGAGTCGGGTTGCGGCAAGTCGACGCTTGCGCGGTGTCTGGCACGACTGATCAAACCGACGCGCGGCAGCATCGTCTTTCGAGGCCGGGATATAGCAGGACTTTCGGAGGCCGAAATGCGTCCGCTGCGCAGAAACATCCAGTTCGTGTTCCAGAACCCGCACGCCTCGCTGCATCCCGGCATGATGGCCGGCGATATCATCGCCGAACCGCTGCGAATGCTGAAACTGTCAAAAGCGGAGACGCGAGAGCGGGTGGCGGAACTGCTCGACCTGGTGAAACTGGGACCGGAGCACGCCACGCGTTATCCGCACGAGTTCTCAGGCGGGCAACGCCAGCGCATCGGCATAGCACGCGCGCTCGCCGCAAAGCCGGATCTCGTAATCCTGGACGAGCCGGTCTCGGCGCTCGACGTGTCGATCCAGGCGGGAATCCTGAATCTGCTGAAGGAAATCCAGGAGATGACGCGAATATCTTACCTGTTCATCTCGCACGATCTCTCGGTGGTCCGTCATCTCTGCGACCGGGTGGCGGTAATGTATCTTGGCAAGATCGTGGAGCTTGCCGAGCGCGAGGAACTCTACGAAACGCCGCGCCACCCCTACACAAAGGCGCTGCTTTCGGCCGTTCCGCTGCACGACCCGGACCAGGAAAGGGCGCGCCGGCGCATCCTGCTCACCGGGGATGTGCCCAGCCCCGCCAGCCCGCCGGCCGGATGCCGGTTTCACACGCGCTGTTTCCAGCCTCTGCCGCTTTGTAGGGAGATCGAGCCGCCACTGGCCGAAGCCGAGGGTCATCGCCGTTTTGCCTGTCATAACCCGTTTGGGAACACCAAGGGGAACGCATTGCAGCAGCCGGCCGGCAGATTTTAGGCAACTGACGCCACCCACCATTTGGGGGGACTTTGACGATGGACCCTGCATGCGCGATCGGTGGCATCTGGCCGCGATGCTTGAAGTCAATCGCATGCCATCCTGTCTTGAAGCTTGGGCATTGCGCGACAGTGTGCTTTCGGGCAGGTGAACTCAGGCCAACGGAGTTGTGCCCAGGCCAACTGAGTTGAGCCCGGGCCAACAGAGTTGTGCCCGGGCTGACAGAGTGATGAGATGCGTCTGAGAAACTGCCATAACTTCCATGACTTCCGCAGCATGGCCAAACAGCGCCTTCCCCGACCGATCTTCAACTACATCGACGGTGCGGCAGATGACGAGGTCACCTATCGGCGCAACAGGGCAGCCTTCGACGACTGCGACCTAGTGCCTAACGTCCTGCGCGGCGTGACCAATGTGGACATGTCGGTGACCGTCATGGGTCAGAAGCTGGCAATGCCGGTCTACTGCTCGCCAACGGCGCTCCAGCGCCTGTTCCACCATCAGGGTGAACGTGCGGTGGCGGCCGCGGCAGCGAAATATGGCACGATGTTCGGCGTCTCCTCGCTCGGCACCGTCAGCCTCGAAGAGGCGCGCCAGATCAGCAATGGGCCGCAGGTCTACCAGTTCTACTTCCACAAAGATCGTGGATTGAACCGCGAGATGATGGCTCGTGCCAAGCAGGCCGGGGTAGAGGTGATGATGCTGACCGTGGACAGCATCACCGGCGGCAACCGCGAGCGTGACAAGCGAACGGGATTCGCTATCCCCTTCAGGCTCAATCTCGCTGGCATCACCCAGTTCGCGGTCAAACCGTCATGGGCGATCAACTACTACACGCATGAGCGGTTCAAGCTGCCGCAGCTCGACGG
This sequence comes from Mesorhizobium sp. M0938, assembly GCF_040319125.1. NCBI lineage: Bacteria > Pseudomonadati > Pseudomonadota > Alphaproteobacteria > Hyphomicrobiales > Phyllobacteriaceae > Mesorhizobium > Mesorhizobium sp. M0938. The sequence goes on from NZ_JAMYNS010000018.1 coordinate 51,299, forward strand.
CCATGTCGACATGGGCGGCGGCGCGATGTCGATCAGCCGCTACTTCACCGAGATGTTGGACCCCGCCATGTCGTGGGACGACGTTGCCGAGATGGTACAGCACTGGGGCGGACAGTTCTGCCTGAAAGGCATCATGTCGATCGAAGATGCCAGGCGTGCGGCCGAGATTGGCTGCACCGGAATTGTCCTCTCCAATCACGGCGGTCGCCAACTCGACGGCTCGCGTAGCGCATTCGACCAGCTTGCCGAGATCGTCGATGCGGTGGGAGACAGAATCGATGTGATGATGGATGGAGGCGTGCAGCGCGGCACGCATGTGCTCAAGGCCCTCTCGCTAGGCGCAAAGGCCGTCGGATTGGGCCGCTACTATCTTTTCCCGCTGGCGGCCGCCGGGCAGGCCGGCGTCGAACGCGCACTGGAATTGATGCACATCGAGATCGAGCGCGGCATGAAGCTGATGGGCTGCACCTCGGTCAACGAGCTCACGCGACGTAACCTGCGCTTCCGCCAGTAACAGGCTACTTCCCCGCCTCTCATCACCCCCTGCCGCGAAAATGGGAAGGTCGGGATCGAACCCGGCGTTCAGGGTGATCGGGTCTGACCCGGAACTAATCAACCCCGATCAGACGGCGGATGCGGCCGATATCCGTGCCGATGAAGGACTGCATGCCGATGGCCACCTGTTCCGGCGCCATGGCGGCGACGAAGCGGCGGAACTCATCATCCGACAGCGCTTCGCCCGTCCAGTGGACGCGGCAGAATTCCTCCGAGCCGTGGAAATGACCGGCACCGTCGAGCACGTCGTCGACATAGCGGCCGTAGATCATGCATTCGGAGAATTTGCGCACAGCACCGACGATTTCGACCCAGTTGCAGCCATGGATCTTCTCGATCCGCGCGCACATGGCGGTCACGGTTTCGCGGCGCCAGGCAATCAGCGTCGAAATATAGTCGTGGGTGGAAATCAGTGAAGGCTCGATGCCGAGCGCCGAGCCCGCATTGCGCGACCAGATGCGATGCTCTTCATGGCCTTCGCCGGATAGCACGCCATCGCGGCGGAACAGACGCACCTTGCCGCCGCGCCAGAAGGCGCTGCAGTCGAAAGGTTTTAGGAACGCCACATCGGAATCGCAGAAGATCAGCACGTCTTCCCCGGCGTGCGCCGATATCGCGATGCGGCGAAGCTGCTGCACATGCCAGCCGCGCAGCGGCATGGTCTTCAGGCTGAGCCAGATGCGCCGGCGGAACAGGCTGAGCGGATCGTCGAAGGCATGCAGCCAGCGCGGCAACAGGTCCCGCTCGTCGACGATGGTGCGGCGGCTGTTCTCCAACTGGCGAAACAGCGCCATATCGCGATGCTCGACCAGAATATAGTGGTGCGCCACGCCGGAAACATAGCGGTCGAGGGTTTCGCACAGCAGGCGACAACGCTCCAAATCCGGCGCATAGCTGGCCGTCACGACCGCCGCCGTCGGCGTCGACCGAAGGACACCGGTTTCGGCGGCAGGGTTCGGCACGAACCGGCTGTTCAATGGCCCGCTCCGCGGCCTGATCTGGCAGGGGCGGGCCTGCGCAAGAATTTCTGGCCGATGACGCGCCACAGAAACACAGGATTACCGACCACATAGCGGCGCCAGAGGCGGCCCGGTTCGATCCACAGCCGAAACAGCCATTCGAGCCTGAGCCGGCGCATCCACAGCGGCGCCCGCGGCACCGCGCCGCTCAGGAAATCAAGCAGCGCGCCGACTGCGATCGGCAGCGTGCAGTGGCGCGCATCGATGTGGCGCGCAATCCACAATTCCTGGCGCGGCACGCCCATGGCGACAAGCAGCACGTCCGGCCGCAATCTGGCGATGCGATCGACGATTGCCGGTTCCTCTGCGGGGGAGAAATAACCGTCGTGGATGACGACGAACCTGTGCTGCAAGGCGAGCGCCGCCAGCTTCTTCGACGCCGCCTCGGCGTTGGCCTGCGTCGCGCCGAGCAGCCCCACAGTCAGCGGCCTGGCGGACGCCTGCAGGAAGGCAGGGATGAAGTCGGTGCCGTTGAGATTGTCCGGAAACCACGTTCCGTAGAGCAGTTTCGCCGCCAGATCGACGCCGACGCCGTCCGGCAGGATGAGAAAATCGTCGAGCGCCTCGGCAAAGACCGGGTCCGTATAGGCGACATTGGCGTTGTGGGCGTTGAGAAAGCTGACCTTGGTGAAGCGTCGCTCCGCAATCAACCGGGCCAGCAGGGCGACCGCGTCGTCCCAGCGGATGGCGAGGACGGAAATGCCGAGGATCGATTTCAAACTGTCGACCCCGAACGCGGCGCGGGCGGTGTGCATGTTCATGCCAACACCTCCTGCCTGACTGGCCCGAGCTTTTTCAGGCCGAGCCGGATTGCGGCATCGAGCGCTTTCACCTGCCGGTGGTGGAAAGCGCTGCCGTCGACATCCCTGATATCGGCCGCAGCGGCTTGCAGAGCATCGGCGAAGGCAATCGGATCGTCGGTCACGGTGCAATTGACCGGGCGATGGTCGATGCCGCGCAGCGAATGGCTGGTGGCGACGGAAGGCAGGCCGAGTTCGAAGATTTCGATGGTCTTGAGCTGCACGCCGCTGCCGGAGGTGCTGATATGGGGCTTCCACCCCGACCTGCGCAGAAACGCGCGTGCGGCCGGCCCGCGGCGTACGATTTCGAGGCCGGGATGTGCCGACGTGACGCCCGACGGCACTCGGCCGGCTATCCTGATGCGGAAATCCGGCCTGAGATGCGGCACCACTTTGTCCAGGAACCAATCGAGGCCGATGCGGTTCGGCTGCCAGGTCCAGGTGCCGATCAGCGCTGCGTCGCAATCGATACGGCGCGTTTTCTTTTGCGCGGGCGGCTCGGCGCAAGTCACCAGCGGCAGCACCGCCGAACGGTCGTCGGAGGCGACGCCGAGTGCTGAGCGATCTTCCTCGGCCAGCGTGAAGACGAAGCGCGCCCGGCGGCAAAGCCGTTCTTCCACGGCCTTAAGCAGCTTGGCCTCGCGGCGAAACAACAGGCGCTCGAGAACGCCGCCCGCAGCAGCGGCGTTCTCCAGCGCCGAACTGTGCTCGACATTGTGGGCAACGAAGATCGACGGCCGGTCGCCGAAGAGGTTCTCGAAGGCGCCGGCGAACTGCACGGAATTCAAGACATAGCCGTCGAAGGGGCCGGCGCGCTCGATGGCGGCGTGAACCTCGTTGTCGGTGACCACGCGCAGCTTGACCGATGCGAAAGTGAGGCCGGAGAGCATCGCCTTAGCAACCCAGCCGAGCTTTCGCAGCGATGATGCGCTTTCGGTGCGCACATCGACGGCACCGAGCACGATGGTGTTTTGCGGATCGCTTGCAGGCTTGCCCGGCCAGGTGAAGCCGGTCACGGTGACGCGCGCGCCGGCACGCCGCAACGCGGCGATGATCGCGGCATTGGCGATCTCATAGCCCGAGGCAAGTGCGCCGTCGGGCACGATCGATGTGGCAAACAGCAGATGCATCTCACCTATCCTGAGCGGATACGGCTAGCAAAGCGCGGTGAAGCCTTGATTAAGTGACGATATTTGGTGGCCCGAGGTCGCCGATTTGCGGGCTTGTCCGCGAAAGGTGATTAACGAAACGTTATCGTCGCGATGCTATCGAGACCCAACTCCCATCCCGGATTGGACACGGATGATCCCTTTGCCATCGGACGGTTCGGTATCGATCATTGGGCGGTCTCCCGGGCTCGTCACGGAAGCCGTCGAAGCGGTCGTCACGCTGCCGACCTTCAAACGGCCGGAGCAGCTGCTGGCAACGCTGGCGTCGCTCAAGGCCCAGAAAACCGGCAGACGCTTCGCGCTCATCGTCATCGAAAACGAAACCGAGGCGCGCGCCGGCGCCAAGGCGGCGCTGCCGCTGTTCGAACGCGGCGAGATATCAGGCATGGTGATCGTCGCGCATGAGCGCGGCAATTGCAGCGCCTATAATGCCGGCTGGCAGACGGCAATCCTGCACTTCCCCGATTTCAGGCACCTGCTGGTCATCGACGACGACGAGATCGCCGATCCACACTGGCTCGAACGCATGTGCAAGACGGCCGAGACGCTCGGTGCCGACATTGTCGGCGGGCCGCAAATGCCTGACTTTGCCGACCCGGCGCATGCCAGATGGGCCGAGCACCCGGTCTTTGCGCCACCCTACCGGGAGACCGGGCGCGTGCCCGCGCTCTATTCCTCCGGCAATCTGCTGGTCGGGCGCAACGTGCTCACCGCCATGGGGCCGCCCTTCCTCGACCTGAAATTCAACTTCATGGGCGGCGGCGATTCCGATTTCCTGAGCCGTGCCGCACAAAAAGGCTTTGTGCTTGGCTGGTGCGCCGAGGCGCAAGTGCACGAAAGCGTCCCGGCCCGGCGCGTCGAAGCCGACTGGATCCGCGCCCGCAGCCTGCGCAACGGCGTCATCTCGACACTGGTCGAGAAGAAGAAACGGGCCGGCACGCCGTTCGCCGGCACCAAGGTTTTTTTGAAGAGCCTGGCGCTGCTTGCCGCCTCGCCGTTTCGCGGCGCGATCAGGCTGGCGCGGACGGGATCGTTGGCAACGGCCTTGTACCCAATTCATGTCGCCCTCGGCCGCGTGCTTGCCGAATTCGGATATGCCAATGAGCAATACCGGCAGCCTGAGAAGAACTGAGCGCGCGCCGCTTAGCGCGGCGTTCACGCGCGACGGCATCGCGACCGCGATCGCGGCGCTGCTGTTCACCGTCATCCTGGTGTCGTTCCGGCCGTTCCAGCCGGCCGGCGCCGAAATGGCCGGCGATGGCGGCGACATCGTCAACCAGCTCGGCTTCGGCTCGCTTGGCGCGATCTCGATCTTCTCGCTGATGGCTTTTGCCGACCCGCGCGTGGTGCGCTCGCTGCTCAGCCCGTCCTGGCTGCTGATGCTGGGCTTCTTCATGCTGTCGGTGGTGATGGCGACCGACCCGCCGTCGGCAATGCGCGCCGCGTCCTTCACGCTGATCGGCATTTTGACGATGGCGACGATCCTGGCGCTTCCGCGCGGCGCAGAGGCTTTCTCGAAGGTCATCATTTTTACCACAGTCGTCGTGATGGGCCTCTCCTACATCGGGCTCATCGTCTTTCCGAACGAGGCGCTGCATACCACCGCCTCGCTGGAGCCGGAACATGCCGGCCTTTGGCGCGGCGTGTTCACCCACAAGAACATCGCCGGGCCTGTAATGGCCTGCTTCAGCTTCGCCGGGCTGTACCTCTATCGCCGCGGGCAGCGGCTATGGGGCGCGTCGATCTTTTGCGCGGCGATGATCTTCATGCTGCACACCGGTTCCAAGACGACGGCCGGGCTGGTGCCGTTTTCGATCCTGATCGTCGTGCTGCCGGGCCTGATCGGCATGCGGCTCGGCACGCCGATCCTGTTCGCGCTGGCCGTCATCGGCACGGCGATCGCCACGCTGGGCATCGTCTTCCTGCCGCCGGTGAACCATCTGGCGGCACTCTATTTTCCCGACCTGACCTACACCGGACGCACGACGCTATGGGAATTCGCCGGCGAGATGCTGGCGAAGCGGCCATGGACCGGCTACGGCTTTGAGAGCTTCTGGGGGACGCCGCTGCTGCTCAATCAGGATCAGCCCTTCGACCGGGTCTGGGACATCAGAACCATCGTGCACGGCCATAACGGCTACCTCGATATTGCGGTGCTGATGGGCATCCCGGCGCTCTGCGTGGCGGTCTACACGTTCCTGGTCGCACCGCTGCGCGATTACATGCGTATCCCCTTGCGCAAGGAAAACATCTATCTCGGCGACTTCTTCATGATGGTAGTGCTGTTCGCAGCGCTGAATGCCTTCCTCGAAAGCTTCTTCTTCCGTCGCGCCGATCCGGTCTGGCTATTCTTCGTGTTCGGCATGTTCGGCCTCCGGCAGGTGTCGCTGCGGCCGATGGCGGTCAAGGGTCCGTCCTGAGCCCATCCCTCCCAAGAGGGCTTTCCCGCTTAGTCGCGAGCGTCTATGGGAGAACCTTCTAGCGGAGGTTTTCCATGACGATCAGGCTTGTTCTCGCCGGTTGCGGCAATATGGGTTACGCCATGCTCTCGGGCTGGCTGAAATCCGGCAAGCTCGCCCCGGCGGCGGTTTTCGTGGTCGAGCCCAATGCCGATCTGCGCAAGCGCGCCGAAGCGCTGGGCTGCAGCGCTGCAGCGGATGCCGGAGGCATTCCAGCGGACGCGGTGCCGGCCCTTGTCGTCATTGCGGTGAAGCCGCAAGTGATCCGCGACGTGACCGCCGCCTACCAGCGCTTCAATGATGGCCGCACCACCTTCGTCAGCATTGCCGCCGGGACGCCGGTCGCCACTTTCGAGGGCATTCTAGGCGAACGCGCGCCAATCGTGCGCTGCATGCCCAACACGCCGGCGGCCATCGGCAAGGGCATGATGGTGGTGTTTTCCAACAGGCTGGTGTCCGACGACACCAAGCGCCTCGTCGCCGACCTGCTTTCGGCGAGCGGCGAAGTGACCGATATCGACGACGAAGGCCTGATGGATGCGGTGACGGCGGTGGCCGGGTCCGGCCCCGCCTATATCTTTCATTTCATCGAAGCGCTGACTGTGGCGGCCGAGAAGGCCGGATTGCCGACCAAGACCGCCAGGTTGCTCGCCATGCAGACGGTCTATGGCGCCGCCTCGCTCGCCGCCGAAAGCGGCGAAGATCCGGGCGTGCTGCGCCAGCAAGTGACCAGCCCCAATGGCACCACGGCCGCCGCGCTTGCGGTGCTGATGGGCGAGGAGCGGCTGACAAATCTGCTGACAGAAGCCGTGGAGGCCGCGCGGCTAAGGTCGATCGAACTGGGGAAGTAGTGGCAGGCTTCTGGCTAAGTCAGATCAGTGCGCGAAAAATCGTTGCCTGGTCGCTCCGTTCGCCCCCACAAGTCGTCGATCTCATCCTTGTTCACAGGCCGGCCGTCCTTGCCCGCTCTGGCTTTGAGATCGTGGGCAATGGCCGCGAGTCGTTCGGCCAGAGGACTGCGTCCACTTTCCCGCTTCAATTCGCCTTCACGCGCCTCGATCACTTCCCTGATCTCCGTACAGCATCTCGTCCTGCAGCCGGCGCAAGGCGAAAAGCCTGGTCGTCGGGTCGGGCGCGGCATTGCCTGACGTCAGCAGCTCGCCCTTCCTGACCGGTTTCAGCACCTTGCCGCCTTCGAGCAGCCCGACGGGCACGGCACCGTTGGCGCGAGCCTCTTCGACAGTCATGGTCCAGGAGCGGTAGCAGGTCTCGCCGATCGCATCGAACGTCTCGCCTGCGGCGAGATCGCGCTTGGCCACGGCGCAGACCTCGGCAACCGGTCTCGGCAGCGGCACCATGTCCGGCTTGCCATAAAGCGCAATGCGGGCGGCGGTGAGCGGTACTTCGAGCGAGGTCAGATGATACGGCCGGAAGAAGCTGTAATAGGGTCCGTGGCCGATATGCAGATCGTCCATGCGCTCGATGATGCGCGGATGCGTCGCCTCGACGATGACGAAGACGCCAGGCGCCACGCCCTTGCCGATAGTGTAGTCGACGACGCCCTTCTTCGACAGGATGCCGCCATCCGCGCGCGGGATAAGCACCTTGGCCAGTTCATCGCGGTCGGCCTTGGGGCCGTGCATGCCGGCAATATCGGGCACCAGCCCGGTGGCGTTGGCGATGGCGCACATCTCGACCATGGTTTTGGAGCCGTCGACGAATTCGACCAGCATGCGCGGGTTCATGTTGCGGCGCATCGCTTCCGCGCGATAGTCGTCGGGCACGGCGTCGTGGTTGAGCGGGTTGTTCTTACCCTTGCCAGCCGAGACGATGGTGTAGCCGAGCGCCGAGGCGAATTCGACCAGTTCCATGCAGCTCGACGGCTCGTCGCCGGCGCCCACGGAATAGACGACGCCGAGCCGGTCGGCCTGCTGCTTCAGATAACAGCCAATGGTGACGTCGGCCTCGACATTCATCATCACCAGATGCTTGCCGTGCTCCATCGCCATCAAGTCGAAATCGGCGGCGACGCCCGGCTTGCCGGTGGCGTCGATTACCACGTCGATCAGCGGATTGGTTACCAGCAGCTCGTTTGAGGTGATGGCGATCTTTCCGCTCTCGATTGCCTCGGTGACCTTCGTGTCGGTCTCGGCCTCCCGTGCCATCGCCTCGTCGCCATAGGCGATGCGGACAGCGTCACGTGCCGTATGCGGGCGGCGGGTCGAGACGGCGCACACCGAAATGCCCGGCATAAGCATGCCTTGCGTCACCAGGTCGGTGCCCATCTCGCCTGAGCCGATGACGCCGATGCGCACCGGATGGCCTTCCGCGGCGCGCTTGGCGAGATCGCGGGCAAGCCCGGTCAGGGCAACATTGGTCATGCGCAAGTCCACGGCTTTTGATTTGAACGGGGAATAGCAGGGAATAGTAACCTTTTGCCAACGAAACCGGGCCGCCGTCAGCAATTTCTTGTGGCGGGCTTTCACGCGACGAGCGGATAATGTTCAGCCCAGACACTGTTCAGAGATGAGGAGACGTGTCGGGCGCGGCGCGCGCCGGCAGGGACTTCAGGCGAAGTTGGCACGACAAAAGAGTTCACGCCGGCACGGCTTAGATCGATCAGGGACCGCTCCTCGGCGCTCGTCTGCCAGCTTCGTCGGAACTTGTATGCCGGCGATATCCCGAAGTCCGTTGCTGAACTGCAACAGCGCGGGAAAACCTTCGGCACGTCGAACCCTGGCCCGTATTGCCGCAAAGGGGAGCCCCACGCGGGCGTGGGGCATACGGCGCGTCCAACCGGCATCATGGCAAGCGGCAGGGCATAGGGCACAGCAACTTGACAAAGCCCCAGTCTTTCAAATTGAGTGAAATCACGATTAATAGACAGTCGGCAAAAGACAGATATGAGCGAGACAAACATGGCGTGGAGCGAAAGCACGAGCGATTACGGTAAAGGCCATTATTTCAACCAAATGGGCCTTGCCCTGCTGGTGCTCGTCGTTCTCGTCGCCCTGCCGCTCGTCTTCCTTCCCGACTCCATACGAAAAGTTTACCTCGGTGAGGGCGGTCCGATTGAGGTCTTCTCGGCCTCCGGCTATCTGATCGTCGTGGCAACGCTTATCCGGGAAATGCCCTATCGGGACCTGTTCAAGCGGTGGTATCTCGTCGCTATACCGATCGCGATGTGCCTGCGCGAGCTGGACTTCCATGCGCATTTCACGACATACAACATCACCAAGACCACCCTCTACATTTCGCCTGACGTTCCACTGTTGGAAAAGCTGATCGGCGTGACGATCATTGGTATCCTCGGCGTTGCCGTCTATTTGCTTCTGAGGGACGGCTTCCGTAGCTTCGTGCACGGGCTTCGCCATGGTGAGGCGACTGCGTTTGCCATTGCCGCCGCTATCGGTTGCACTGTTCTTTCCAAGGCTCTCGACGGAGCGCCATCAAATCTCACATTTCTCGACATCCACGTCACCCGGACCTATACCGCCATGGTGTTCGAGGAAATCCTCGAATTGGGGATTCCCATCTTTCTAGCCATCGCGGCGTTCTCGGCCTTCCCGACGCAGGATGGCCTTACGAAAAGGGTTTCGGCCCAAGTCGGTCCCAAAAACCCGAGATCCATCACCTAAACTCCGGATTCAAACGGACCATGACTTCTCGATTGCTGCTCTGGTCCGCTGCCGTGTTGCCTCTAATTGCTTGCTGAGAAGCAAGGTGACGCAACATGTGGAATGTGGCGAAAGAGGGCTGGGTGCTCCTTACGGAGAGCATTCTCGGCTTCATCAATGACAATGCCCTAAGCCACGGCGCAGCAATGGCATTTTATGCAACAACCTCGCTTGCGCCGATCCTGCTCATCGTTGTCGCCATCGCTGGCCTGGCCTTCGGAAACGATGCGGCGCAACTGGCGCTTTCGGCCCAGTTGTCGGGGCTGATGGGTCCGCAGAGCGCCGAGCTCTTGCAAGCGACAATCGAAAACGCGTCACGTCGAACGGCGGGCACTCTTGCTGCCATTGTGGGCCTCGTCGCGCTGTTCGTCACCGCGTCCGGCGTGTTCGGCGAAATGCAGCTTGCGCTGAACGAAATCTGGAAAGTCAAACCGGGCAGAACATCGATTTCCGGGCTTGTGCGCGCCCGCGCCGCAAGCCTTGGCCTGGTCGCGGCGCTCGGCTTCCTGCTCTTGGTGTCCCTGGTCGCCAGCGCTGCAATTTCGGCGCTTGGCGAAATCATCAACGAACATCTGCCCTTCGGCACCATTATCCTGAGTGCAATCAACGGGATCGTCTCGTTTGTCCTGATCGCGCTTTTGTTCGCGGCAATTTACAAGATCCTGCCCGACCGCGCACTGCGATGGCGCGATGTTGGCCTTGGCGCGGTGGTGACGGCGTTTCTCTTCACGATCGGCAAGTCACTGATCGGCTGGTATATCGGAGCAAGCGCGATCGCATCGTCATACGGGGCAGCCGGTGCATTGCTCGTTGTGCTGCTGTGGGTCTTTTATTCGTCGGAGATCTTTCTGTTGGGCGCCGAATTTACACGCGCCTACTCGGTTCGGCACGGCAGCCGGTCCGATCTGCAGGCGACCATCGACGCATCGCGAACAGAAGCTGGCGACGGTGGCCAGGATTGAAAACTCAGAAAACGAAATCCTCGGCTGGATTGTTTTCGGCAGTCTCCTCACCGTGTTTCTAAGCTATTTCTTGCATCGACACCGGCGCTGAGGTATCCGGCGCGGCGCCGCGAAGGGATCGCCCTAGGGGAATCCGTTCGAAGCGACGCGCGAAGTTCCTTCGCAGCGGCAACAAGTTTGGCGCGGTTGCTTCCATGTCTCTTGATCAACTGATGGACTTGCGCTGGGGTGATGCCGTTCTGCCGGGCAAAGTGCGTTACTATGTAGTCCTCGCTGCCGGAGATCCGATCCCGGTGGCGGGGATAGAGCTTCGCCGCGTCGGCTGTCATTGCTTATTCTCCTTTGGTTACGTTTGCTAACGACGCATGGTTGGCCAACGCAAAAGGAGCGATTTCGTTGCCACATGCGACACCGGTGCGCCTCGGCCGTTCGCTGCAGGCCGAGCGTATGCCAAAGCAAACGGACCGACGCACGCCCTCAACACGTCGATTTTTCGAGACTCAGGCCTCTGGCACGCGCATGATATGGGCAGGGAGGACGAGCCATGCGCGAATTGCCAAAGAGCATTGACGCAGACGTTGTAATCGAAATCAGCAGGTTGCTCGACGACCATGCAAAGTCGGCACCGGTGCCGGTCCACAAGCTTGCTTCGATGATCTCGAAGAGTGTCGAGACCGACCTGCAGACAGCTTCCATCGAAGAGCTGATTGTGGAAATGGCCATGACCCGCCAACTCCCGATGCTGTTCGATCTACCGGAGGCGGATGCAGATAACGTCATATCGATCGCCTTGGCACGCGCCAGTTGATCCGGGAATTTTCTGTCGAGCGGATGTGATTTTAAGACGCGGGTCGTCTCCACTCGTTCTCACTCCAATTCGCCCCGCAGGCTCCGGCCGGCGGCTTTTGCTGCGTCGCCAACGATAATCGTCATGGCCGATCCGCTGTTCGGGAACATGTGGCGTTCATTTGCATTTCCTCTGAGCAACAAAGGAGGAAATTCCATGAACTGGGATCAGATCAAGGGAAAATGGATGCAGTTCAAAGGCAGGGCCAAGGAGCAATGGGGCGACCTAACCGACGATGACCTTGATCGCATCGAGGGCAATCGTGACCAACTCGCAGGACGTATTCAGGAGCGGTATGGAATCGCCAAGGAAGAGGCAGAGCGCCAGATAGACGACTGGTCCAGAAGCCTCACCTGATCGTTCAGTCGCGACGTGAAAATCAATCAGTACTGCGAAGGCAGCGGACAGCGCCTTCGCGCTCCTTGTCAAACAAGGCTTGGAATGGTGCTGCGAGAGAGGATTGAACTCTCGACCTCTCCCTTACCAAGGGAGTGCTCTACCACTGAGCTACCGCAGCCGCTGATGGCGGGGCTTCTGCCATATCGAACCGGCAAGCGCAAGGCCGGGTGCAAGGCATATGTTGAAAGCCGGGACTGGAGATTTCCCGGACATGGCAACGCCACAATGTTGGCTATCCCTGATTAGCGGCCGGCGCATCGGCCCGAAAATCGGAATCGATTTTCGGAAAGCACGATGCGTGGATAAAAAGTGTTAGAGCGTACTTTGTGCGTTCAAGCGGACGCACGTCGCTCTAATCGTCAGCCGGGACGGAACCATGAACGACACGACAATTCCACCTGACAAAGACACCCCCCCGAAAAAGGCCGACCGCAAGAGCCGGCTTGCCGAGCAATTGCGCGCCAATCTGCAGAAGCGCAAGGCGCAGTCGCGCTCGCGGCGCACCGGGGACGCCGACAAGCGGCCGGACGGGCTCGGCGCGTTAAGGGAAACGCAAAAGGATTGACCTATATCAACAGGCTGGGACCAGGGTGGGGAATCCTGTTTCTTGAACCAAGCCGGCCAATGGTTTAGACGGGCCGGGGTCTAGACCGGCCACAACAGACTCAACCGATTGAAAACCGGCCTTGCGGCCGAGGGGACCCTCTTAAAATGGATCGCATCAGAATTGTCGGCGGCAACAAGCTTGCCGGAAGCATTCCGATCTCGGGCGCGAAAAATGCCGCGCTGCCGCTGATGATCGCCTCGCTGCTCACCGACGACACGCTGACCCTGGAAAACGTGCCGCACCTTGCCGATGTCGAACAGCTTATCCGCATCCTCGGCAATCATGGCGTCGACTATTCGGTCAACGGCCGCCGCGAAAAGCAGCAGGAGGGCTATTCGCGCACCATCAATTTCTCCGCCCGCAACATCGTCGACACCACGGCGCCCTACGAGCTGGTGTCGAAGATGCGCGCATCTTTCTGGGTGATCGGCCCGCTGCTTGCCCGCATGGGGGAGGCCAAGGTGTCGCTGCCCGGCGGCTGCGCCATCGGCACGCGCCCGGTCGATCTTTTCCTGGAAGGCCTTCAGGCGCTGGGCGCCGATATCGATGTCGACACCGGCTATGTCATCGCCAAGACCAGGAACGGCCGCCTTGTCGGCAACCGCTATGTCTTCCCGAAAGTATCGGTCGGCGCCACCCACGTGCTGATGATGGCCGCGTCGCTGGCCAAGGGCGAGACGGTGCTCGAAAACGCCGCCCGCGAGCCCGAGATCGTCAATCTCGCCGATTGCCTCAACGCCATGGGCGCCAGGATTTCCGGCGCCGGCACCGCGACCATCACCATCGACGGCGTCGAAGCGCTGTCGGGCGCGCGCGTCCGGGTGATACCCGACCGCATCGAGACCGGCACCTATGCGATGGCCGTCGCCATGACCGGCGGTGACGTCGTGCTCGAAGGCGCACGCGCAGACTTGTTGCAGACCGCGCTCGACGTGATTTCGCAGACCGGCGCCGAGATCACGCAGACCAATTCCGGCATCCGCGTGCGGCGCAACGGTGCCGGCATTGCGCCGGTCGATGTGGCGACGGCGCCGTTCCCGGCATTCCCGACCGATTTGCAGGCACAGTTCATGGGCCTGATGACCATGGCCAAGGGCAAGTCGCGGATCACCGAGACAATCTTCGAAAACCGCTTCATGCACGTCCAGGAGCTCGCCCGGCTCGGCGCCCACATCACGCTTTCCGGCCAGACGGCGATCGTCGACGGTGTTGCGAAGCTGAAGGGCGCCCCGGTTATGGCGACCGACCTTCGCGCCTCGGTGTCGCTGGTCATCGCCGGCCTGGCGGCCGAGGGCGAGACCACGGTCAACCGGGTCTATCATCTCGATCGCGGCTTCGAGCGGCTGGAGGAAAAGCTGTCCGGCTGCGGCGCGGTGATCGAGCGGATCTCGGCTTAACCCCAGGCTAACGGGGAGAAGGGGCTGGCCACAACCTCGGCTCCCTTTCTGCAACTCTGGAGATTAGCGAAATCCTCTGCCAAGGCGTCCTTGTCCCCTTCACTATACGGGGAGACGTGCCCGGTAGGGCGATGAGGGCAGCGCAAACCTGAAGCGATTGGCGCGGTTGCACGGATCGCCAAGACCGTCTGTTTTGTTGCCTGGAGCATGATCTTTTCCAAAAACCGGTTTCCACTTTCTGGGATCATGCTCTAACAGGAGGTTGAATAGTCAACTTTCAGGTACGAAATCCGCATGGCTCTCAAGCTTGTCGCGCTCGACGATCAGGATCTGAGCATCGTCTCGGCCCATGTCCAGGACGCCGTGCTGAAGGTCGGCGACCTCGAATACATGCCGGCCCTCAAGCGCTTCGTGATGACCATGAACCGCTTCGTCTGGGAGGCGAAATCCGGTTTCTTCCGCCAGCACAATGAGCGGCGGCAAAGCGTGCTGCATTTCGACCGCGTGCTCGGCGCCAAGACCAGCGGCATTGCCCGCGACAAGCCCGATGAGGTGCTGTCGCTGCTGGCGATCAGCTTCCTCGCCCTCGACAAGCCTGCCGGCATTGTCGAGCTGATCTTTTCAGGCGGCGGCGCGATCATGCTCGATGTCGAATGCATCGAGGCGCGGCTCGCCGACATCGGCGGCGCCTGGGAAGCGACCTCGCGCCCCTTCCACAGAGCCTGAGCAGCGCAAGATGGCCATCACCCTTCGCCAGTCCGATGCCGATTTCGAGCAGCGTTTTGCCGCGTTCCTTTTGACCAAGCGGGAGGTCTCGGCGGACGTCGACGCGGTGGTGCGCGAGATCATCGCACGAGTGCGCGCCGAGGGCGACGCGGCGCTGGTCGACTACACGCAAAAATTCGGCGGCGGCGACCTGACCAAGCTCGGCATTGCCGTCTCCAAGGATGACATTGCCAAGGCGTACGATGCGGCGGATCCGCAGACGGTCGAAGCGCTGAAATTCGCGCGCGAGCGCATCCGCACCCATCACCAGCGGCAACTGCCGCAGGACGACCGCTATACGGACGCCGCCGGCGTCGTGCTCGGTTCGCGCTGGACGCCGATCGAGGCGGTCGGGCTCTACGTGCCGGGCGGCACGGCGAGCTATCCGAGCTCGGTGCTGATGAACGCCATTCCAGCCAAGGTCGCCGGCGTCGAGCGCATTGCCATGGTTGTGCCTGCCTCAGGCGGCGAGGTGCCGCCGCTGGTGCTGGTGGCGGCCGATCTTGCCGGCATCTCCGAGATCTACCGTATCGGCGGCGCACAGGCGATCGCCGCGCTCGCTTATGGCACCGAAACGATAAAGCCGGTCGCCAAGATCGTCGGACCCGGCAACGCCTATGTCGCCGCGGCCAAGCGCCAGGTGTTCGGCACCGTCGGCATCGACATGATCGCCGGGCCTTCGGAAGTGCTTGTCGTGGCCGACGGCAGCAACGATCCGGACTGGATCGCCGCCGACCTGCTTGCCCAGGCCGAACACGACGTGTCGGCGCAGTCGATCCTGATCACCGACGACCCTGCCTTTGGCGCGACGGTCGAACGGGCGGTCGAACGCCAGTTGAAAAGTCTGTCGCGCGCCGAGACGGCGGCGGCGAGCTGGCGCGATTTCGGCGCCGTCATCCTCGTTCCCCGAATCGAGGCGGCACTGCCGCTGGTCGACCGCATCGCGGCCGAACATGTCGAGCTTGCCATCGATGAGCCGGAAGCCTTCCTGGCGCGGATGCGCAATGCCGGCGCCGTGTTTCTCGGCCGCCATACGCCGGAAGCCATCGGCGACTATGTCGGCGGCTCCAACCACGTGCTGCCGACGGCGCGCTCGGCGCGTTTCTCGTCCGGGCTTTCGGTGCTCGATTTCGTCAAGCGCACCTCGATCCTGAAGCTCGGGCCGGAGCAGTTGCGGGCGCTGGCGCCGGCGACCATCACGCTGGCCAAGGCGGAAGGGCTCGACGCGCATGGACGCTCCGTCGCCATACGGCTGAACATGTAGACTGACATGTCGGACTACGATCGAACCCATGCCAGGCTGATCGATGTCGAACTCGACGAGTCGATTGGCCGTTCGACGCCCGATGTCGAGCATGAGCGAGCGGTGGCGATCTTCGACCTGATCGAGGAAAACCATTTCCAGCCGGTCAATGACGACGGCGCCGGGCCCTACCGGCTGAAATTGTCGCTGGCCGAATCCCGCCTGGTCTTCGCGGTAACGCGCGAGGACGGCGCGACCGTGGTCACCCATATCCTGTCGCTGACGCCGCTCAGGCGCATCGTCAAGGACTATTACATGATCTGCGAAAGCTACTACGACGCTATCCGCACCTCGACGCCCAGCCAGATCGAGGCGATCGACATGGGCCGGCGCGGCCTGCACAATGAGGGCTCGCAGACGTTGATGGACCGGCTGGCCGGCAAGATCGACATCGATTTCGACACGGCGCGACGGCTGTTCACGCTGGTCTGCGTGCTGCACTGGCGAGGCTGAACTGCCAGCCCCTCTGCCCCGCTCGATCCTGCCCCGCTCGATCCTGTTTGTCTGCGGCATGAACGCCGTGCGCTCGCCGATGGCCGAGATGCTGGCGCGCAAGGCGCTGCCGACGACCACTTTCGTGGCGTCGGCCGGGGTGCGCGGCGGCGAACGCGACCCGTTCGTCGACGCCGTGCTGGCCGAGGACGGGCTTTCGCTGGGTGGGCGACACCCGAGAACGCTGGACGACCTCGAGGACGACTATTTCGACCTGATCGTCACGCTGTCGCCGGAGGCGCATCACACCGCGCTCGAGCTTACCCGATCGCTTGCCGTCGACGTCGAATACTGGCCGATGCCGGACCCGACCGACGTGGGCGGCACGCGCGAGCAGATCATGGCCGCCTATCGCGAGGTGCGCGAACGGCTGAAGGCGCGGATATCCAGCCGTTTTCTGGCGCCGGAAGCAAAAAACGGCGCTGATTAAGCATGTTCACAAGCGCGCGATTATCATATAGGTTCCGCCCAAATTCCGGCTGGAGTCGGATGATTTCAGGTCTGTTCGATCTGAAATCTGAATCCGCCTCTAAAGAAGTAGAGCATGATGTCGTCCGAAAACCGCTTCACACTTTTCGGCATCATGTTCTAGGCGCTGGGAATCCCATCCAAGCAAAGGTATCGAATGCCGAAGGAAGAAGTCCTCGAGTTTCCGGGTGTCGTCACGGAATTGTTGCCCAACGCGATGTTCAGGGTGAAGCTTGAAAACGAACACGAAATCATCGCCCACACGGCCGGCCGCATGCGCAAGAACCGCATCCGCGTGCTGACCGGCGACAAGGTCCTGGTCGAGATGACACCCTACGACCTGACTAAGGGCCGCATCACCTACCGTTTCAAGTAAGATCGCCAGAGTTCGGCCGGGATCGCGATGAGCATTTTGCAGAAGCTCGTGCTTGCCTCGGGTTCGCCGCGCCGGATCGAACTCTTGCAGCAGGCCGGGATCGAGCCGGACCGCGTGCTGCCGGCCGGTGTCGACGAGACGCCGCTGCGCGCCGAACATCCGCGCTCGCTGGCCAAGCGCCTGTCGAAGGACAAGGCCGAGAAGGCGCTGGCTTCGCTACAGAGCGAAGAGGACTATGCGCCCAGCTTCGTGCTGGCCGCTGACACGGTGGTCGCGGTTGGCCGGCGTATTCTGCCCAAGGCCGAAACATTCGACGACGTCGCCAATTGCCTCGGGCTGCTGTCCGGCCGTTCGCACCGGGTCTATTCCGGCATCTGCCTGATCACGCCGGGCGGCAAGCTGCGCCAGCGGCTGGTCGAGACCAGGGTGCGTTTCAAGCGGCTGCCGCGCGCCGAAATCGACGCTTATGTGGCCTCGGGAGAATGGCGCGGCAAGGCCGGCGGCTATGCCGTCCAGGGGCTGGCCGGCGCCTTCGTCGTCAAGCTTGTCGGCTCCTACACCAATGTCGTCGGGCTGCCGCTCTATGAGACGGTGGCGCTGCTGACCGGCGAAGGGTTCAAGGTGCACGCCAACTGGCAGTCGGTTCGGCCATGAATTTCGGGGCAACCATGACCTCGGGGCAACCATGAGCCCGGACGACAAGGTCACGCCGCTGCGCCCCAAGCGGCCCTGCCCCGAATGCGGCAAGCCATCGGCACGCGAGACCTATCCATTCTGCTCGGCGCGCTGCAAGGACATCGACCTTAACCGCTGGCTCAAGGGCGCCTACGTCATTCCGGCCCGCGACGATGAGGAAGAAACGGACGGCGATCCTCCCAAATGAAGCCGTTCGGGAGCAGTCCGCCGGTCTCGACCGCGCCCGATGAATCGGCCTGTCGAGCAACTCCTCGTTTCCCGCTTGAAATCAACGCTTAAGCGCTGGACAGGCCGGATTCCCGTGCTATAACCCACGCGCTTTCAAGGGGTGCCTGTGGCGCCTTCATGAAATCCGGTGTGCAGAATGCCCGCGTGCCGGAACAGGCCCAGATAGCTCAGTTGGTAGAGCAGCGGACTGAAAATCCGCGTGTCGGTGGTTCGAATCCGCCTCTGGGCACCATTCCCCCTTCTCCCGACATTCCTTTTCGCCGAACCTTCTACGCTGCAGTTTCTGCAAGCCCTTGGGATTGTTGATCTTTTGCAGTCGCATTGCGCAATTAAGCGGGACAGGGAGCGCATAGGGCGCATTTGGTCCAACGGGGCGGGGGGATGGTATTTCCGTTGGTATTGGACATCCTGATGGTATCCAAACAGCCAAGGGAGACCTGACGAATGCCCCTCTCCGACGTGAAATGTCGAAACGCCCGCCCTGCTTCCAAACTCGTGAAATTGTCTGACGGGGGCGGGCTGCAGCTATGGGTACAGCCCACGGGCTCTCGCCTCTGGCGGCTCGCCTACCGCTTTGACGGCAAGCAGAAACTGCTCGCGCTGGGCAGCTATCCCCTTCTCTCTCTCTCCGAGGCACGGGAGGCGCGCGATGATGCTAAAAGGCTCCTGCTAGCTGGCGTCGACCCTGGAAAGGAACGCAGCTTGCGGAAGGCCGATTCGGCAAAGGACTCCTTTCGCTCAATCGCGGAGGAATATGTCGACAAGCTAAAGAAGGAGGGACGTGCCGACCGGACGATCAGCAAGGTCAAATGGCTGCTCGATTTTGCCTACCCGATAATCGGCGACAAGTGCATTCGGGAGATCGATACGGCCAGCATCCTTACCGCCCTCCGTCGCGTCGAGGTTCGCGGTCGATATGAGTCGGCCAGGCGACTGCGCTCCACCATCGGCAGCGTGTTTCGATACGCGATCGCGACCGCACGCGCCGAGACAGATCCGACCTTCGCCCTCAGAGGCGCACTCATCAGTCCGAAGGTAACGTCTCGCGCCGCGATTACCGATCCGAAGGCCTTGGGCGGTTTGCTGAGGGCGATCCATGCATTTGACGGACAGCCTACAACCCGAGCCGGTCTGAAGCTGATGGCGCTGCTGTTTCCCCGCCCCGGCGAGCTTCGCGCCGCTGAATGGGAAGAGTTCGATTTTGAAAGCTCGGTGTGGACGATCCCTGAAGCACGCATGAAAATGCGACGGCCGCACCGCATACCCCTATCAAAGCAAGCGATCAGCGTCCTGACTTCACTGAGAGGAATCTCTGGTGATGGATCGCTGCTGTTTCCCAGTGTTCGATCGGCTTCGCGTCCGATTTCCGACAATACGCTTAACGCCGCACTGCGTCGTATGGGTTATAGCAAGGAAGAAGCTACCGCGCATGGTTTTCGGGCAACGGCATCAACGCTGCTAAACGAATGCGGAAAGTGGCACCCGGACGCCATAGAGCGGCAGCTGGCCCACATCGAGAACAACGACGTGCGTCGCGCCTACGCCCGGGCAGAGCACTGGGAAGAGCGCGTTAACATGATGCAATGGTGGGCCGATTATCTGGATGAACTGGGGAGCAAAAACGCGCGGGTGATCTCAATCGGGGAACGCGGCAAGCCTGCTGTCCCATCGCGAGCGTCCACTTTAACCCCAACAGCGACGGTTCACCAAACGCCAAGACGAGCCTCCAACCTTCGAAGATCATACTGAGTTTGAAAAAGGACGGATAACTAAATAGTGAGCCCGGAGGGTGTGATGCCTCTAAGGAAAATCGATTGTTTAGCTGATGGTTGCCCAGCCCATATTCTCCGGATGGTCTGGCGAACCTGAGGTCCGACGCCAGGAATGATCCTATAATCGTCAGATCGCTGCGGCCTACCGATTCGGGTCTTCTCAGTACGAGGTATTTCATCCGCGACCAAAAGTCATTCCAACTATCGGATGGGCGTAGCGTCTTTCATCACTCGACACCAAGCCGCGATTGTGCAAGGTCCAGTCTCGGAATCGCTATCTCCCACCGGGCACTGTTGCGTATCAGCCGACTGAGAAGAGTCCGCTAGACTTGCGCTCCAACCTAATGAATGACGTTCCGACAGCAGTCTTGCACCATGAGCGCAAGTGTGACATTGATTTGCCACAACAGGAAGACGCCGACTGCAGACCGTTCTTCTGTCGCGCGACAGACTAAATCATGGAAGTGTCTGATGGCCACACTGGAAGAGGTCTATACTGCCTTATTTTCACCAAGATCCGGGTCCGATATATTTGCAAGCGCACCTCTTCTGCCGACAGACCTTTTCGCGTTCGGAGCTCACCTCCTTGAGCGCTCCGGCGCCTATCATCATGTAGCACCGGATGTGAACCGGGCTCGGTCTAGCGGTTTTCGCGAGCTCCTCGTCGACGATGAACTGCGGGCCCGTGCGGTGCGAACGGGTCGAATATGGAGGGCATCCAAACCGCGCGCGGGCAGACGCCTGCCGCCCCCGCCGTCGCGCGTCGAGGTACTTTGGGAAGAACTTGAGCAATTTCGGGACGAACACGTATTCGAGCCGCTTGTGGAAACCGCTGACGCTCCGGAATGGTGGATGATCTGTCTCGAACTCGTCATGATTGCAGACGAGGCCTGCCAAGACATCGGTTTTGATCCTGGAAACAAATTCGCCCGCCCTATCCGGTCAGCTTATGTCGCAGCCGATCTGGGATCCGGTAAGGAGTTTCGGCGCATTCAACGTGCGCCTTTCTCGCTGTCCACTGCAGCCGAGGACTTGGTGTGCGTGCAAGCAAAATCACGCACTCCGTCAGTCGGCTGTACGTTGCGGTCCTTAACTCACAATCTGGCTCTACTGCCGCCCCGCGGCCAAGTGCGGGCGCGATGGGTCCATCCGCCATTTACACGAACGCCTGCTTTGGATGATGACAAACTGGGTCTTCTTTTGATTCCATTCCCTTACCGCGTGGACGAAAACGCTTTCGTGTCGGTCGGTGAACATCCCGGGGGTGGTTGGGGATGGTTCACCGCCCGGCCGACCTGGCTGCCTCTAAACACCGATCGGCAAAAGCGCTCCAGCTTTGTGACATTTGTCCAAGATTTGGTTGATCGAGCGCGCGAGAAAGGGCAGCGCGTTAATGGGGTTGTATTTCCGGAACTGTCGCTAAACTATACTCAATTTCTAGGCTTGGCTCGCGCCCTCGCACGCGACAATGGCATCGATTTTCTGATCGCCGGAGTGACACACGACCAGGACCATCGTCACGGCAACTTTGTCGCCATCGCGCCGTTCTTCCTGCTAGGACGTGAACGCACCGGCACGATTAGCGGCTGGGAACAGACCGTGCTCGTGCGAGAGAAACATCATCGCTGGAAACTCAACAGATCTCAGATCGAGACGTATAGCCTTGGGTTGGACCCCGCCAGGAGTTGGTGGGAAGACCTGAACATTCTTAGCCGCAGTCTTGATGTTTTGGTGTATCGGGGCTCTTCAACTCTCACGACCCTGATATGTGAAGATTTGGCGAGGGTTGATCCTTGCCAAGCGGTTGTTCGGGCCATCGGGCCGAACCTGCTGATCGCTCTTTTGATGGATGGACCGCAAATCGGCAGCCGTTGGCCAGCCCGATATGCTACCGTACTGGCCGACGACCCGGGCACATCAGTGCTCAGCCTAACTTCGTTCGGATTGATGGCCCGCCAGAATGATCTCGGCCAATGGCCGCAGTCCTGCGCGATCGGATTGTGGAAAGACGAGGCAGCCGGCATCAAGGTTCTCGAACTTCCGCGCGAGGCGGATGCGATTTCTCTGCAAATTAGATCGGTTGCTAAATCCGAAAACACGCTAGACGGCCGGTCGGACGGCGGTTCATCGCATCGTTGGGAATATGAATCCCATACCGGCGTTACTCTCGAACCCGCAGCGCGGCCGGATTGGGTTAGGACGGGTATTGGACGCTAGTACGCTTTCGCAGCAGATTTTGCCAATGGCACGGACTTTGACGATCCCATCGTACGATAGTCCTCCCGTGCGCGCTTCTTAAAGGTCGCATAGATGCGATCCTCCTCAGGATGAGGCGATGACGATTTTTCGGCTGCTGCGACCTTTCGCTGAGCCTGCTTTGTAACGGCCGCGTAGCGCTTCTTGATGTCGGCCATTTCGGTGTCCTTATTTATCAGAATCCATTTAGCCATAAGATGGCATCGACGCCAGTGGCATTCAAGCGCTGAGCCGACCGCGGGTAGAGGCGCCAACGTGTGGCCGCAAGCCTAACACACTGACGCATGGCCACGTAATCGGTCTGGCGCGCTTCCATTGACCCGCTGAAGACGCGTATTTTCATGCCCGGACGCGAAACGCGGTCCAGCTTTTCTCCAGCTCGGCATCCTCGTCCACCGTAAGAAGGCAAAATGGATGGCGCGCACGGGCGACTTTAGCACTCGCGCAGTGAATCCCAAGAGGTCCGTGTTCCCAGACTACATCATCAGCCTTGAAGACGGTCAGAAATACAAGTCGCTAAAACGCCATTTGGCAACTCGACATGGGATGACGCCCGATGAATACCGGGCGAAGTGGGGACTGGCGAAGGACTATCCCATGGTCGCTCCAAACTATTCGGCTACCCGATCGGCGCTGGCAAAATCGTTAGGATTGGGAAGGAAGGCTGCTCCGGCCAAGAAAGCTACCGCGAAACGCAAGGCGAAAGCCTGAGAGCAGTAGAGATCTTTGGCGTGCCAGGGAATTACCGTGATCATATCGGCACCGATGCACTGGAACGTGGCAGCCTAACGCTTTGGGATTTTGCAGACCCGGATGAGGCGGCCAAAACCGCTCTCGATATCTATGGGCCGGGCGCGGTGACCGCCGCGGCCCATTGCGCATTGACGGCGCGTTTTGATGGGCGCGAGCGCGACTATCGCTTTTGGGTCGCGGTTTTCTCGCAGCTCAAACACGCGTCTCTGGCGAGTCACCTCCGGCGAAGCCATTAGAGCGGATCAGTATCAGGGTCTGCGTCAAAGACAGCAGCTTTTGCGCTCAGGAAACTTCCTGGTGCTGCAATTCATCAGCTGTATCTCTACTCGGACAAGCCGAACCGCCCACGCTAAGTGTTGTCTAATGTTGAAGATGATTGCCTTCGTGGTTTCTCCGACGCGCCGGCGCCCGGCAGTCCTTCCTTTCTGGCCTTGGCAAACGCCCGGTCGCCTTCCAGGAACCCGACCAGCATAAAGGGAATCAGCTCAGCCACGGTTTCGGACTCGCCATAGGTCTGACGGTAAAGTGCGGCATAGTCGTTGAGTGCTTGGCTCAAGTCGGCGCCAACAGTGATGGTGATCTTCGAAGGCGTCCGGTCCGGAAGTTTTCCGAGTTTCAGGTTAGCCATGAAAGTCCTCCTGTTCACCCCGTGTATGGCCGCAACACGAGGTCCTTGTGCACGATGACGCGCAACGGCCAACCAGGGCGGACGGTGATCGTGGGTTGGATGTTCAGGTTCTTTTCAGTGATCCGTTGGCCGGCTTGACTGACGTTCTGCTGGGTGGATTCACGAATTGCCTTCACCAAGTCGCTTTCATTTTCCCCAAAGCTCAACTCGGTACCAACCCCCAGCAATGTGGCCACCGCGACGCCCTTGATCAGCTGCCAAGTATGGAAATCCACCTTGTCCTCGAGCCCGGCATAGCCGGCCGCGTCGGTCACGGGCAGATTGTCGATTTCGATCGATGAGCCGTCCGGCATCACAATGCGTTGCCACACCAACAGAGCGCGCCTTTGGCCAAAGGCTACAACACTATCGTAGGTGCCGATCAGCCGTGAGCCCTGCGGGATGAGCAGGGTGCTGCCGGTGACGCTGTCGCGCACATTCTCGGTAACCTGCGCGACAACGAGGCCGGGCAAGTCGGAATTGATGCCGGTGATCAGGCTTGCCGCAATCACGCTGCCGGCCATGATCTGATACGGCGAGGCCGGCGTCTGCCGCGCATGCGGATTGTAGATCCCGCTGGTGTTCCGTTGATCGATAAAATCGAGCTTGCGCTGTTGGTTGTTCTGGTCGCCCTCGGCCGGGGCGACGGAAGCTCGCGCGCCTTCGGTATCTGGCTGCGGAGGCGCCGTCTCGAAAGGTGAACGTCCGCCCTGCCCATTGCTAAAAGCTTCCGTTTGCTGGAGTCGGGTTTCGATGCGGAAGAGGACTTGCGACTCGCGCGCTTCAATCGCTTGCTGTGCAAGCCGCTGCGCCTCGGCGGAAACGTCTTGCCCGGGCGCGATGCCAAGCTGGCGCTGGTGCTCGAGAATAGGACGGCCGAGATCTCCGGGCAGCGGCGGTCCAAGCACCGGAGCCTTTGGCTTAATCCCGGAATAGTCCTTGGGCAGCGCTTCGAGTCCCTCGGCGGTCGGCTTGCGGTCGGTGCTGTAAAGCTCTTCGGCCTGCTGCTTCAGGCGCAATGCGGGCCCCTGCAGCGCCATCATCGTGACGCCAAAAACAGCGCCGGAACCAACAGCAGCGATGGCGACAATTATGCCGCGCCTGAACCGCACCGCTCGGCGGGGTGAGGCTCGCAGCTGCAGCTGTTCGGGATTGAGCTTCGGCGGAGCATTCGGGTGGGAAGTATCGGTCATGAGCCTCCCCTTACCTGCCAAAACGCGAAAACAGCGAAACCCGCCGCGGCGGTTGCCGACCGTCGGTTCTCGTAATGCGCACCACCTGCTGCTGTTTGGTGCCCAGCCTTAGCTCGGCCGCAGCAAAGAGGCGATCGACGATGTAGTAGTTGCCGCGCATGCGATAGTTGACGAGCTGGTTGTCCCCGTCGGCTCCGACGATGAAGAGCGGCGGCGCCTCACCTTGGTCGATACGGCGCGGGAATTCGATATAGACCTTGCTGCCATCATCAAAGGCGCGGGTCGGTCTCCACGGTGGCGTGTCGCCGGCGATCGAATAGCGGAAGCGGATGTTTTCGAGTGCTACGTTCGAGGCCGCGGGCATTTCAGCCTCTGCCTGAGCGTTGCGCCGCCGAAGCGCCACGAGTTGGTCTTCGCTGTAAATCCAGGAGAGCGCCGCCATGGCAGTTTTCTCAGTGCTTTGAAGCTGCAGGTGATAGGATCGCCTGTCGGTCGTGATGACCAGATTGGTGGCAAGCCCCGGCGCGAATGGCTTCACCAGCACATGAGTGCGCTGGTCATCGCCTGAGCCACTAACGGTGTCACCGATCACCCAACGGACCGTATCGCCGGCTGAGACCGAGGTCAGCTTCTCGCCCCGCTGCAATGAGATATCGGTGACGCGCTCCGGCGCGGCGTAGAGCTGGTAGAGCGCGCCGTCGGCAAAGGGGTAAACCTGCACCGCATTGACATAGCCAAACTTGGTGGGTTGTTGCGTCGCCGCCTTGTTGGCATCGGCGACCTGTTCTTCCGGCGAGCGCTTATCTGGGGCGGGCTTGCCGGGTGCGGGCATCAACTGACCAGGCAACGGTAACGGTTTCGGCACTTCCACGACCTTGATCGGCTTCTCCGGCGCCTTCTCGATCGCGGCTGGTTTGAAGTCCTCGTGGTCATAGGAAATCTGAGGCGGCGGCACTGGCTTCGAGGCACAGGCCGAAAGAACCGCAGCAGACGCCGACAGGATCAAGGCAGCACGAAGCAATGGGGCTCTATTTGTCATTGGCGGGCTCCTTAGGGGAAACGGGGGTTGGCGCGGCGCTGTCGAGCTCGCGCGACCAGTCGATGGCGTTGATGAAGACGCCGAGCGGGTTCTTGCGCAGCTGCTCGGTTGTCCTAGGCGGGCGGATGAGGATGGTGAGGATCCCGATCCAGCGCGTCGTGCTGGCGAGGCTGCCGCGCTCGAACACCTGCTCGGTCCATTTGACCTGGAACGAGTTGTCGGAAGCCCTGACCACGCTGGTCACCTGTACTGACACGCTGCGCGTGCCGATTTGGCCGAAAGGGTCGTTCGCCTTGGCATATTCGTTGAGGAAGAGCGCCGCTCGGTCGGTGGCAAAGTCGTAGGCCGACAGCCAATTCTGCCGCACCAGAACCGCATCGGTGGAAACCGAACGAACATTCTGGATGAAGCGGCTGAGATGCCAGGCGATCTGGGCATCGTCGGGCTGGTAGTTTTGGACTGCCGGCCCGACCGCGTGCGCCTCGCCAAAGCGGTCGACCTCGACGACATAAGGCACGACGCGGCCCTGCATCGACTGCCACAGAAGCCCACCGGAAAGCCCCGTCGTCAGAGCCAGGCAGCCAAAGGCCATGAAGCGCCAGTTCTTGGCCTGCACGCGCGCCGCGCCGATGCGCTCATCCCAGAGTTGGCTGGCCTTCTGGTAGGGTGTTACGGGTTCGGGCGTCTTTCCATAACGCTGAACGGGTCGCTTGAAGAGCATCTAGTCTTCCTTGTCATTGAGGGAGGGATTGGCGCCGCTTCCGCCCCGATCTCCATCGCGCACCGCCTGCGTGGCAGCATTGCGATGGGCGCGTGCGGTCTGTTCGGAACGCAGACGCCTTGCCCAGGCAGGCGCGGCCGCGGGAGCTATAACTGGAGAGCTTCCGCTCATCGAGCTGGTCGGCATGCCGCCGGTCGCGGTCCAGCCGGCATCGCGACCGGCGTCGGCACTACGGCGGAATGGTTCTGCTGCGGATCGCATTCCCCGCACTGCGGCGCCGCTAGCGGCACTCGCAACCCCCTGCAGCCCAGCAGCTACCCCGGACAGCCCGGACTCGGGCGATGTCGCGCGCCCCGTCTGCCAAGCGACGGTGGCAGCGGACCCCATGGCGGCGCCGGCACGGACTGCGGCGAGGCCGCCGCCTGTTGCCATGCGCGCGCCGGCAAACGCAGCGCCTCCGGCAACGAGCGTTGATCCAGCTGCGGCCGCCGTTGTTCCAAGTGCCGCGCCGGCGCCAAGCTGCGGCGCGCCGGAAACAAGACCCGAGGCAATCCCGGGGCCGAAAATGCCGAGCCCAAGCAGCGCCAGCGCACCCAGTACCTGAGACATGGCCGCCGCCAGGTCCGGCTCCTGGCCCTGCAGGGCGGAAGCGAACTCGCCAAAGAGCGTGGAGCCGATGCCGACGATGACGGCAAGCACCATCACCTTGATGCCCGACGAAATCACATTGCCGAGCACGCGCTCGGCCAGAAACGCCGAGCGGTTCCAGAGCGCGAAGGGCACCAGGACGAAGCCGGCCAGCGTGGTGAGCTTGAACTCGAGGATGGTGATGAAGAGCTGGATGGAAAGAATGAAGAAGGCGATGAGGACCAGGAACCAGGCCAGAAGCAGCACGAAGATGGTGAGCGCGTTACCGAAGATCTCGGGGAAGCCTACTAGCTGGCTCGCTTGATTGAGGAGCGGCCAGGCGCCCTCGAAGCCGGCCGCGGCAATGCGGCCTGGCCGCAGGAGACTGTCGGCGGACAGGTTGCCGGGCGATGCGTTGATGCCGAGACCGGCAAAGGAGCGGTAAATTATGTCGGCGAGGTTCTTGAAATTGTTCAGGACGAAGGCGAAGGCGCCGACATAGAGCACTTTGCGAACAAGCCGGCCAAGAATGTTGGGCTCGCCGCCGAACGCCCAGACCAAGCCCGCGAGCGTGATGTCAATGCCGATCAGAATGGTGGTGAGAAAGGCGACGTCGCCCGAAAGCAGACCGAACCCACTGTCAATGTAGCGGGTAAAGGTCTCCATGAAGCGATCGATGACTCCGAGGTCGTTCATGTCGCCGCCTTCCTCGTTGTCTTGAAGAACTGCCGCTCAGTTGCCGGGATAAGCGGTGGCGGTGCCCAGGAAACGCTTCGTCGTCTCGCGAGCGGCTTCCTCAGACTGCGCCTTGCGCGCCGCATCCTCGGCCTCGGCCCGGAACTGGGTCGCAAGCAGCGTCTGGATCTGC
Source organism: Mesorhizobium sp. M0938 (assembly GCF_040319125.1). NCBI lineage: Bacteria > Pseudomonadati > Pseudomonadota > Alphaproteobacteria > Hyphomicrobiales > Phyllobacteriaceae > Mesorhizobium > Mesorhizobium sp. M0938. Next base: position 79,414 of record NZ_JAMYNS010000018.1, read on the forward strand.
ATCTGCTGCTTGGTCGAAAGCGCGATCAGCTGATTCGTAGCCTGGCTTGCCTCGAGGGCACCTGCCGCGCTCTGACTGCGATTGACGAGATCGGTAAGCAGGTCGCCATCGGCCTGCACGTTCTCGACGATCTGCGACTGCGCGCTCATGGTCTGGCGGAACGCCTGCATGGCGCTCTGCCAGCGCTCGCGCGCTGCGCTCGCCACATCGCTGACCTTGATGGTGGCGTCGTAGCTTTCCGGATATTGCTGGCGCCACTGGTCCTGCAGCTTGTCGAGATCGAAGCTCAGGCCGCTCGCCTGGGTCATCAGACCGTCAATCCGTTGGAGCGAGCCGGTAAGCTGGCCCACGGAAGAGAAATCCAGGCGCTGAAGGTTGCGCGCCATGTTCTGCAGCATGGTCGCCTGGTTCTGAAGCGACTGGATTTGGTTGTTGATCTGCTCCAATGCGCGTGCTGCCGACAGCACATTCTGCGTATAGTTGGACGGGTCAAACACGATGAGCGCATAGGCCGGCTGGACGTAGTCAGCCATCGGTTTGGCGATCAGGGAAACGGTGACCAGGCTAGTAAAAAGGCGGCGTCCGATCATGACGATTGCTCCTTGTTAGGTTGAGGAAATTGCTGGAGAAGCTCGGCAGCCCAATCCAGGCCGCGCGCACTGAAGAAACGGGCGGCAAAGCTGCCCTGCCCTTCTTCGGAAAGAATATTGTCGATCAGGGTCTGCGCGGCCGGGTCGGAGGCGCCGCAAAGCGCAAGAGCGATCGGGCCTAGCCCGAGCTCGAAGAGGCGATTGCCGCGGCGCGACTGCAGATAGTAGTGGCGCTTCGGCGTGGCGCGGGCGACCAATTCGATCTGTCGCTCATTGAGACCGAAGCGCTCATAGGCTGCCCGTGCCTGCGGCTCCACCGCACGATCATTGGGGAGAAAAATGCGCTGCGGGCAGCTCTCGATGATTGCGGGTGCGATAGAAGAGCCGGCGATGTCGGCAAGCGACTGCGTCGCGAAGATGACGGAGACGTTTTTCTTACGCAGCACCTTGAGCCATTCGCGGATGCGGGCGGCAAAGAGCGGGTTGTCGAGATAGACCCAGGCCTCGTCGAGCATGAGCAGCGTCGGCCGCCCGTCAAACCGGTCCTCAAGACGATGGAACAGATACGTGAGCACAGGCAGCACAGCGCCTTGGCTGTGCATCAGCTCCTGGGTCTCGAAACACTGCACATCCGAGATGGCCAGCCGGTCGTCATCGGCATCGAGCAGCCGGCCGAATGGACCGTCGAGCGTGTAGGGCATCAACGCCGATTTGAGCGCATTGGACTGAAGCAGGACCGACAGGCCAGTCAGCGTGCGTTCCTGCGCCGGCGCGGTGGCGAGGCTGGTGAGCGCCGACCAGATTGCCTCCTTCACCTCCGGGGTGACGGTGACATTCTCGTGGGCAATGAGGCCGGCGATCCATTCGGCCGCCCAGCTCTGTGTGGCCGGGTCGTCGATGTGGCGCAGCGGCTGGAAAGCAAGCGCACCATTCGCACCCAACGCATGGTGGTCGCCGCCCATGGCAAGAGCGGCGGCGCGGGCCGAATTGCCTTTGTCGAAGACATAGATTTGCGCGCCAGCGTAGCGCCGGAACTGCAAAGCGATCAGGGCAAGCAGAACCGACTTGCCGGCACCGGTCGGCCCGACAATCAGCATGTGGCCGACATCGCCGATATGAGTCGAAAGCCGAAACGGCGTCGAGCCGCTGGTTTCGGCGAAAAGAAGCGGCGGAGCGTAATCGCCGGTGACCTCGGCAAGATGCTCGTTCTCCGCTGGACCTGCCCACACGGACGACAGCGGCATGAGATGGGCAAGGTTAAGCGTGTGAACGAGCGGCTGGCGAACGTTGGCGTAGACATGACCCGGCAATGAACCAAGCCACGCTTCGACGGCGTTGATGCTTTCGCGAATGGTGGTGAAGCCGAGCCCGTTGACGATCCGCTCGACGGCGCGAAGCTTTTCCGCGGCGGCTTTACGGTTCTGATCCCACACCGTCACCGTTGTGGTGAGATAGCCGAAGCCGACATGATCGCCGCCCAATGCCTGCAGTGCTGCATCGGCATCGAGCGCCTTGTTGTCGGCGTCGCTGTCGACGAGAGGCACCGGTTCGTTGGTCATTACCTCGCGCAGAATAGCCGCGAGCGATTTGCGCTTGGCAAACCACTGCCGGCGGAGCCGAGTCAGCGTCTTCGTGGCTTCCGCCTTGTCGAGTGGAATGAAGCGCGTCACCCAGCGATAGGCGAAATCCTGGTTATTGAGCGCATCAAGCATTCCTGGCCGGGTGACGTTCGGAAAGCCGAGAACTGTGAGCGTGCGCAGATGCTGCTCGCCCAGCATCGGCTCTAGGCCGCCGGTCAGCGGCGCGTCAACCAGGACGCCGTCGAGATACATTGGCGTTTCCGGCACGGCAACGGGATGATGGCGGGTCGAAATCGTGCCGTGCAGGTACGTCAGGGTCTCGGCATCGTCGAGCGCGCGCACCTCGGGCACGAAGCCCGAAAGAAGATCGAGAACGCGGTCAGTCTCGTCTCGGAACCGGGCAAGCTCCTGGCGCCAGTCTCTTTCCCCTCCCAAGTGATGCGAGTCGACGAGAGCACTTTCCGCGCGCGCTTGGCCATCGGGCCCAGGCATGAAGACCAAGGTCAGATGATAGATGCTCTCGAAATGCGCGACCTTGCCCCCGAAGGCCGCGCGCCGTTCCTCATCGATCAGCCATGAGGCAGCATCGGGAAGGGCCGAGCTCGGATAGCCCCGCGCTTCGATGCGCTCGGCCTCGAAGAATAATGCCCAGCCAGAGCCGAGCCTTCTCAGCGCATTGTTTGCCCGCGCGCATATGCCGATAAGTTCGGCCTCCGTCGCGCTTTCAAGGTCGGGGCCACGAAACCCCAATGTCCGTTGGAAGCTGCCATCCTTGTTGAGCACGATGCCGGGCGCGACGAGTGCTGCCCAGGGCAGATGGTCGGCAAGCCGGTCGGCTTTGCCGCGGTATTCGGAAAGCTTCAGCATGCAAGCCAGCCCTTCTGACGAAGATGACGGACAAGTACGCTGGCAAAATCAGGATCACGCCGTGCGGCAAAGACCGCGAGCGTGTGGCCGGCGATCCAGAGGATCAGACCGGCAATCCACTGCTGCAGGCCTAGGCCGATGGCCGCGGCCACCGTGCCATTGAGGATCGCCACCGCCCGCGGCGCGCCGCCGAGCAGGATCGGCTCGGTGAGCGCCCGATGGACCAGAACCTCGAAGCCTTCGATATGCTGCTCTCCGGTGCTCATCAGACGACTGCCCCGCCGCCAAAGGAGAAGAAGGAAAGAAAGAAGCTCGAGGCCGCGAAGGCGATCGACAGGCCGAAGACGATCTGGATCAGCCGGCGGAAACCGCCCGCCGTGTCGCCGAAGGCAAGGGTCAGGCCGGTGGTGATGATGATGATCACCGCGATGATCTTGGCGACCGGCCCCTGCACCGATTCCAGGATCTGCTGCAGCGGCTGTTCCCACGGCATGCCGGAGCCGGCAGCGTGGGCCTGGGCCGTGAGAAGAAGCGCGACGGCGGCGAACGAAAGAAAGCGAAGCTTCTTGCGCATGAGGTGACCTTTCAGAGCTGCTGGAGTTGCGGAAGTGTGAGCGGGGTGACGGCGTAATCGCCGCTGCCGTCGAGACCCGTGACCTCGGCGATCGCGTCAACGCGGCGCGCGGGTCCTCTTCCGGCAATAAAGATGACCAAGTCGACGGCATCGGCGATCAGCCGGCGGGGAACGGTGACAACGGCTTCCTGGGCGAGCTGCTCAATACGATAGAGTGCGGAGCGTGCCGAATTGGCGTGAACCGTGGCAATGCCGCCGGGATGTCCGGTGTTCCATGCCTTCAGCATATCGAGCGCTTCCGCGCCTCTGACTTCGCCGACGATGATGCGGTCGGGCCTCAGCCGTAAGGTCGAGCGTACGAGATCGGCGAGTGTGATGGAGCCCCGCCTCGTCCTCATGGCAACGCAGTCCTTGGCCGCGCATTGCAGCTCGCGGGTGTCCTCAATCAGGATCACCCGCTCATCGCATTCGGCGACTTCTGCCAGTAGAGCATTGGTAAGTGTCGTTTTGCCCGACGATGTGCCGCCGGCGACCAGGATGTTGCGCCGCTCGCGCACTGCCTTCCTCAGGGCATCAGCCTGCAGCGGGAGCATGACGCGATCGGCGACGTAGTTGGCCAGCGTGTAGAGTTTTGCCGCCGGTTTGCGGATGGCGAAGCATGGCGCCAGCACGACCGGCGGTAGCAGACCCTCGAAGCGCTCGCCTGATGGCAATTCGGCACTGACAATCGGACTATCTGCATGCGCCTCGGCGCGTACATGGGAGGCGACGAGCCGGATGATGCGTTCCGCCTCGGATGGATGCATATGCACGCCTGTATCGACCCGGCCTTCTCCCAACCGGTCGAGCCGCAGCGCGCCGTCGGGGTTGACCATCACCTCGATGACGGTCGGATCGGCAAGGGCCTCGGTGATCGCGGCGCCCATGGCTGTGCGCAGCATGGCTCGGCGGCGGTGGTCCGCTGCGGGATGAGAGTTCATCCTTCGCCTCCATTGCCATTGCCGTAACCAAGCGAGCGCTTCCCGGAGGCTATCTGGCGACCGACCTGCTCGACGAATTTGTCAAAGCGCTCTTGGGCGATCGCCTGTGTCGCCCGATCCGGAATTGGCGTGTGGGCATGAAGCGTGATTGAAAAGCGGATTAAGAGCGCCAGGCTCTCCAGAGTTATTTCGGCGTCGCGCCTGACATGGTCGAGATCGCGGGAAAGACGGTCCAGCCGCTTGCCGTAGCGCTGGTCGAGCTCGTTTTCACCACGCCGTTCGATGAAGGCCTCGACCGCTTTCGCGACGATTGCCGATTTCGTGGTCGACGGGTTGCGGCTGAGGGTTTCCAGCTTCTCGCTCAATTCGGGTTCGAGCAGAAACTGGTGGCGAATGCGATGGGGCTTCATACGTCTCGTTCCGACTGGCCGGCGCTGATGCGCCGGCGGTGCGAACGAACATCGCCGAGATCCGCAAAATCGCTTATGGGCGTTATCTACGCCGAGATACGCCTCAGTTGCGGAAAGCGTTCAGAAGCCGGGGATGATGTCCTTGTCGTCGCCCCTTCCCTCGTTGAGGCCGTAGGCGTTCGCCGCGGTGGAAACCCGGTCCATGACGCGCTTGTCTGCGAGTGCCTCGGCGTCATCGTCCGACAGATTGAAGAGGTCATCCTGATCAGGCTCCCGAGAGACGACGACGTGTTCTTCAGGCAGGCCGGGATGACGCTGCTGTTGCACGCCGCTCCCTTCTTCGATTGCCGCGCCGGCGTGTTCGTCATCGGCAGCGAGACGGCGGTCAACACTGCGGACTTGTCCGCTCCAATCGTCGGGGCGCGACGCAGGACAGTCCGCGTACAGACCGTCGCGCAACACCGGCGCCGGCAGCACCCGTTCGGTGAAATTCGGATCCTGGTAATAGCGCAACTTCTGGGCGCGGATCGGCGGCAACCCGGAAACAAGGATTAATTCGTCAGCTTGCGGCAACTGCATCACTTCGCCAGGCGTCAGCAGCGGGCGAGCGGTCTCCTGGCGACTGACCATGACGTGCGAAAGCCAGGGCGCCAGCCGGTGGCCGGCGTAGTTGCGCATGGACCTGAGTTCCGTCGCCGTACCGAGCGCATCCGATATGCGTTTGGCCGTGCGCTCGTCGTTGGAGGAAAAGGCAATGCGCACATGGCAATTGTCGAGAATGGCGTTGTTCTCGCCATAGGCTTTGGAGATCTGGTTCAAGGATTGCGCGATCAGATAGGCGCGGATGCCGTAACCCGCCATGAAGGCGAGCGCGGTCTCGAAGAAGTCGAGGCGACCAAGAGCCGGAAATTCGTCCAGCATCATGAGCAGTTGGTACTTGCGGCTTTTCTTCGGGTCACCTTCCAGCCGCTCCGTCAGTCGCCTGCCGATCTGATTGAGCACCAGTCGCACCAGTGGCTTGGTGCGCGAAATATCCGATGGCGGCACCACTAGATAGAGCGACATCGGTCGTTCCGCATCCATGAGGTCGGCAATGCGCCAGTCGCAGGCCGATGTTGCCGAGGCAACCGTCGGATCACGATAGAGCCCGAGAAACGACATTGCGGTCGAGAGAACGCCAGAACGCTCGTTCTCTGACTTGTTCAGCACCTCGCGAGCCGCCGAGGCCACGACGGGATGGACCCGAGGTGTGTCCGCCGTGCCGAGGTGGTTGGTGGTCATCATCCGCAGCAGTGTCGCGGCAAACGAGCGTTGCGGATCCGACAGGAAAGTGGCGACGCGCGCGAGCGTCTTTTCTTCTTCCGCGTAGAGCACGTGCAAGATGGTCCCGACCAAGAGTGAATGACTAGTCTTCTCCCAATGATTCCGCCGCTCCAGCGCGCCTTCCGGATCGACGAGAATGTCCGCGATGTTCTGAACGTCGCGGACCTCATCTGAACCCCTGCGCACTTCCAGCAGCGGGTTATAGCGCGCCGATCTCGAGTCGGTCGGATTGAACAGGAGGCAGAAAGAGAACTTCGACCGCCAGCCGGAAGTCAGCTGCCAGTTCTCGCCTTTGATGTCGTGAATGACGGCCGAGCCGGTCCAGGAAAGAAGCGTTGGAACGACCAATCCCACGCCCTTGCCCGAACGTGTCGGCGCAAAGGCCATGACATGTTCCGGCCCGTCATGTCGCAGATAGTGATCCTTCAGTTTGCCAAGGAAAACGCCGGCCGGCTCAAACAGGCCTGCCTTCTCGATTTCCCGAGCCGCGGCCCATCGTGAGGAACCGTAGGTGGTGACCAACCCCCTCTGCCGCGCGCGCCAGAGGGAGCCAGCTATTGCGGCCGCACACCCCAAGAATCCGCTGGCTCCGGCAAGCATGCCGGCCTTGTCGAAGACCTCAGGCGCATAGGCGTCGAAGTGAAACCACCATTCGAACAGTTTCCACGGCTTGTAGATCGGCCGGGCCGCCGCGGCAAACCATGGCGCGCCAAGCTGCGGCTGATAGTCCAGCATGTGGGCGCACCATTGCGTTGCCGCCCATACGCCAACGATGACGATGGCGAACACAACTACGATCTGGCCGACAAGGAGCTTCGTCGGTGTCACGGGCACAGCCTCCACTGTTTGGTAGTAGATGGAAGCAGCATGACGTGACGTTTCAGAATATCGAAGATACCCAATATACGCGCCCGTGCGATGGAGTGAACGTTGCAGGCTTGGAAGACTGGGGCGCCAAGAAGTGTCATCGCGAAGGGCGACGAGCGAATGACTTGTATGAGGCCGTGGAACGAACCCGCTGCGCGGGAGGGGTGCCTGCGGTTGAGGTAGAGATCAAGAACCGGTCGTCGCGCTCGCGTTGAGCGTCGTTCGGCTGGAGCAGAGCATGGCGGGCTTCTTCAACAAGGAGCCTGACCATGCACCATCCCGTTCTCGACGCACCCGTGAGCCCGCTGCGCCAGCGGCTGATCGACGACATGAACATGCGGCGTTTCTCACGCGAGACACAGCGCAACTATCTCCGCGATATCGGACGCCTGGCCACATTCCTCGGGCGTTCACCACACACAGCGACCGCCGACGACCTGCGCCGGTTCCAGATCGAGCAGCAGGACGACGGCGTTCCCGTGCCAACGATGAACAGCATCGTGTCGGCGCTGCGCTTCTTCTTCACCCACACGCTCGACCGCCCGGACCTGGCGCGCCGGCTTGTCCGGCTGGCGCATCCGCGTAACCTTCCCGTGGTGCTCAGTCGCGACGAGGTCGCCCGGCTGCTCAACGCCACCACGTGTCTCAAGCACCAGGCCGCGCTCTCGGTCGCCTATGGCGCGGGCCTGCGTGTCGCCGAGGTGTCGATGCTGAAGGTTGCCGACGTCGACAGCGAGCGCATGCTGCTGCGCGTCGAGCGTGGCAAGGGCGGGCGCTATCGCAACGCCATGCTCTCGGCGGACCTGCTCACGCTTCTGCGTGAGTGATGGAAGGTCGGACGTCAGCAGGGCGTAATGCACCGCGACGGCTGGCTGTTCCCCGGACAGCACGCGATGAAGCCGATCAGCACGAGGCAGCTCTATCGCATCGTCGTCGAGGCGGCCCAGGCCGCCGACATCGCCAAGCGGGTGGGGCCGCACACGCTGCGCCACAGCTTCGCCACCCACCTTCTGGAGGACGGCACCGACATCCGGATCATCCAGGTGCTGCTCGGGCACGCCAAGCTCAACAATACCGCTTTCTACACCAAGGTCGCGACCCGCACGGTGCGCACGGTCACGAGCCCGCTCGACAAGCTCGGCCTGTTCAAGCCGGGAGAGATCTCGCCCGACGGCTGAGCCGTGCGCACCTCGATCGAGGCCGCCGACATCTTCCGTGCTGCCGGGCCACCCTACCGGGCCGCCCATGCAGGTCACCTGAACCTCGCCCAGCTCAAGGTCATGTCGGCGATCGAGTATTGCCGCCCCGCAGCCCTTGGCGGTCACGTCGAGGCTTGCGAGGACTGCGGCCAATGGCGGATCGCCTACAACTCCTGCCGCAACCGGCACTGCCGTGCCAGGGCGCGGCCGCACGGACGTGGTTGGCCGAGCGCGAGGCCGACCTGCTGCCGGTCGGCTACTTCCATGTCGTGTTCACGCTGCCCGCCGAGGCCGCCGACATCGCGTTCCAGAACAAGGCGCTCATCTACGACCTGCTGTTCAAGGCGGCAGCGGAGACGATGCTGACCATCGCCGCCGACCCAAGACACCTCGGCGCGCGCATCGGCATCACCGCGGTGCTCCACACCTGGGGATCGGCGATGACGCACCATCCGCACCGCGCGGACCGCCGGACTCCACGGCGACGAACCGGGAGAACTCTCCATGACCCGGCATGGCATGCTCCAGCCTTCAGCCGCAGGCACTCAGCCTCCGGCAACGGACCCACGCGTGTCCATGGTGATCATCGACGCCGAACGGGTCGCGTCCGGCCGCGCGACCAGCCGACAACACCGCGTGGCCGAAAGGCGAAACGGTCCGTCCGCACCAAACCCGCCGCTTCCAAGCGGCGGTCGCGCCATCGCCGACACCAGCCGCAAATCGAAATCCCCATAACCATCGCCTGCGGCCCGCGCGTTCCTTCCTCGGGGACTTTCGTACGCCTGCCGGCGCCCGAAACTCTTCACGTAACCGGACTGTCAGGTCTTCGCGGCGGTTACGCAGAAAGCTGCCGTTCTACAGTCGACCCCTTCGGAGACGTTCGGAATTCCGAAGAGCGATGCCGGAAGCGGACGTTCAATTCATGCCTCAAGCGTCATGACCGCATCGGGCACCCAGACGCGTTCACCTATATCCTTCTCACAGAAGGCTTGCCGCCGATCAGACCAGATCGACGGCAATCGGGCGGAACAGATCGATTGGGCCCAGCACATGGCCGTCCGGGAGAAAGCTCGCCCCGCTGAAGCCAGTGACCCGGCGCTCTATGCGCGGGAGATCGTTGATCGTCATCGGTCCGTTTCGCGCGGTGCCGACCAGGTGTCGAAAGGTCTTCTCCTCGATGCCGATGAAAGTGCCTGTGCTCCGATCGAGCCTGAAGGGATCGTTCGGCACGGCGACCAACTTTCCGTCTTCGACCTTGAAGGGCAGAACGCCCTTGGGATCGGTTGGGAAATAGCCTCCGACAAACCGCAGTCCCTTCAGATTCGCCAGCAGACATTCCCACAGAACGATCTGGAAGCTCAGTTCGTCAGTGATCGTCGTACCTGTCGCGAGCGCGGCCGAGAGGACGGGCTGGCGAATCTTCGCAAGGCTCGGCGCATAATGGAGAGAGCGGATCGCGGCTGCAAAACCGCCACTTTCATCGAAAAAGGGGCGCTCGCCCGGAGTCCGCGGATCCTCTGCGGAGAGGGTCGTGAAGATGGCGGGGCTATGGGTGTGGACTGCCCATCGCATCGCGACGATGTAACCCTTTACGCTCAGCGCGTTTTTAGACCGATCAAGAACGCGCACCCGATTGAACTGATTGCGCCACGTCGAGAATTTCTTAGCCTTGAAACCGACCGCCTCGATCGTGCCCTTCGCCTCTGCGAGCGACACCTGGCCTGTCGACTCCACGCAGAAATAGTCGGGTGCATCTCCCTCGGTGCCGGGATTGCATTCGACTGACACGCCATTGGTCCAAGAAAGCGCGCCGTGATTGCGGACGTCATCGATCCGGGCGACGTGCGTGATATCGAGGTGCTCGGCCAAGAACCAGCGACAAAAGGCCTCGCCGAGCTCGTTCGAGTTGTTTTGCTTCTTCGTTTTGTTGGCGCCGAGGCCGTTCGGCTGGAACCGAAAAGCGGTGCATGGCTCCAGATATCGAACATGTTCGAACTGGGCAGGGTCAGGGTTCGGCGGTCCCTTGTCGTAGCTCTGCAGATAATATTGGTGATACAAGTCGGCTAGATCGACCATGATTTCCGGCACTTGACTCCCCGGCTTCGCTGGATTCCTGAGTGAAGTGGGCACCGCCGGAAACTTGTTAAGCGCCAGTCTTACTGATTTCTGCATGCATCCCCCCAAGGCGTGGCCCAGCCAACGTCAGACAGCGACATCACGCGCATTACGCTGTTGCCGCTTTCCATCCGCTATACTGCGATAGTGGAGGAAAGTCCTTCCTCGATCGCGTCTCAGGCTATTGTGCTCATGTGGCGCGCATGATCGACCCGGCCCGGGAATGCATAATCCTCGACCGAGCCTCCACGTCGTTCGAGCCAATGCAGAAGGCTGGCTCTCACGTCGTTGGTGATCTCGAACTGAACCGGCCGCCCCGTCTTTTGCTGAACAACGATCGCGCGGGTCCTTATCTCCGGTCCGGCGACCACATCGCGAATCCTGATTTGACCAGGTCACAGCCGCGAAGCTTGCTGTCGATTGCCAGATCGAACAGCGCACGGTCCCGAACGCGTCTCTCGTAATCGAGCAAAAAGCAATAGCCCAAATCTGCTTCTGGGTGAAAGGACGCTTGGTGCCGACCTTCTTCCCAGCATTCCAGGCTGCGTGCTGGCGGCTGGCATCGTGAAATTGAGAATGGCCCATGTGAATTCTCCTCGGCCGTGATTGGCCGAGAGAGAACCGTCGCAGGACACTGCCGCTCATGGGGCCGCAAGCAGACTGTCAGGTTTAGCGAATTGGGGTCTGGTGAACTGATTTTTGGGAGAACCAACAACCTGGTTAGCCGCCGGTAAGAATTCCAAAACCACCAATCTAATGGCATCTCATTGTAGCTACCAGTTTTTCATCGCCTCTTGAGATTTACGCGTATCTCATCACCCAGGAACCAACCACCTCCCTCGCTCCACGAAGAGATGATTCCGCGAGTCTCAAGCCATTGGACCAATGCACGATTTTCATCTGATCTTGGCAATCTTGGAGTGTGATATCCTGTCGTGATCTCAGAGAACGGATATGGAAGCGCCGCAAGCACTTCGCGCGCTTCGTCGACCGCCATAGTCGAGTGAAACTTGTTGAGCAGGGAAATCTGCGTCTCAACGGGCCTTGAATTCAGGATCAGTGACCGCGCTTTAGCCGCATCCATGCCGGATATACGAACGTTGGTGCGGTCAAGAATCGGGCCTATGAGTGCCGCTCGCTTGGGCAGTTCCGTTAGCCTATTCAAATCGATCAGGTCGATTATCGCGCGCTTATCGTCATCTGTTATGTCGGCTTGAAGGAGCTCTTCTCGGAAGACGTCGTCGAGACCGAACATTCCGGGATCGGTGAGATAAGCTTCGATGTTTTTTGCCATGAAAAGGACCGGCAAGTCCGTATTGGCGTCTAGGCTTTCAAGGGTCTCCTTTGAAAAGGTGATCTTGCGCTCCACTATGAGAATAGTATTCTTCGAAGAATCGAGGCTTTTGGGAAAATTCTTGAACGTATTGGGCAACGCTCGGACATATTCCCGGTAACTGTCATCGCTCAGTGCATTCGCGTTAACAAGGAATTGGCGTAGCGGCAGTGTCTCGGGACCGTTACGCAGACTATGCTTCAGAATTACCGCGCGCACATCTTTCCGGTCAAGATAGGCCACTAGGATTTCCGCCGCGAAGCCACTGCCTCCCATGAACGAGATACAATTGTCCCATGTCGGCGCGATACGTCGCAGCTCAAATACCGTGGCGTGCAATTTCTCCGGAACACCCTCCAGCGCTGGCAGGAGAGCCGTCTGTCGACCGAGAAATTCACGAAGATTGTCTTCGTCAAGTCCCTCACGACCTAGGAGATCAGTTATGGCTGCCGCATCTTCTTCAGAATTGTCGTGAAGCTCAAGGAGCACGTCGCTAAGATAGATATCAAGATCGCGTTCGACCCTGGTGATCAAGGCAGGATCTGTGAGCGAACGCAGCGTAGTGTAATTGCGCTCGCGAAACGCCATGAGATTGGTCTCGCCCATGACCTCGCGATAGATGTGTTCCACATTGGCAATCGAGAGTTCAAAAAGGCCCCGTTTTACCATGAAGCGCACGATGCCGGTGAACTTCCCTATTGCCGGAAGGTCTCGAACCTCGAAGTCAATGCGCTCGAGGCGTTCGGGTGCCAAGTCAGGTGCAAGTGCCAGAATTTCAGGGAGTTTCGCCGCGACGAAATCAGGGAACTCGTCGCCATCGCGTGCTAGTGTTTCTAGCGCTCTTTCCGGCAGGTTGGTTACCAACTGTGTGATATGGGAAAGATTGCGCTTGCTGGCGATTGCCGTCGGAACGAACTGCCTCCATTCGTCAGCCAGGCGGGAAAGCAACTTGGGGACGGCGCGTCCCGTGGCGTAGTAGGCCTCTAAGAAATCTTCGCAGCCTTCGAACTGGGACGCGATGAACTCGAAAAACTTACGAGTCTGATCGCTGTAGCGGCTCGCCTCGTTTAGAAGGCAGTCAACCAATTTGACGTTAAGAACATAGCTTTGCCCGAAGTCCGCTTCGCGCATCGCTGCGATGACCTCATTCGGGTTGTCAATCTGAAAGTCGGGGTCGGGAGTAAAGAACGCCCGTATCTGGATCAGAAACTTGTTGTCATTAGGCGACAGCCGACCAGAATGGAACAGCGACGTATATTGATAATACGTATCGTCGAGATGGCCTTCTAGAATCAAGAAGCGAGCCAGCTCGCCCTTCTCGCCGAAGCCGTCGAAAAGATCAGTCACACGGTCGGCGCTTGAACGCACGAGTTCATTGAACTTGGCTGTTCGAAGTGTCGCGATCTTCGCTCTAAGCTCGCGAATCCGTTGCAGGCTCTCGCTCTTGTTGGCCTCAGATTTGCTTTCAATTTCCGCCTTGCGCTGAAAGTAGGTTTTCTCGCTATCCACTTCGTTCTGCAAGGCGGAGATATCGATCCGCTGTCGGCTATTATAGACATCGCGGCAGGTAATATGCGGAACTGCGATTAACTGTTCAAACGCGTCGTGCCCAACAAGCGAGTGAAGTGCGATCCAAGACTGCCCGTCAAGGCTGATGCTATTGACGTTCGCAGGAAGCATCTGAACGAGCGTCATCGCGTAGATTTGGCGCAATTCTTTCAGGTCAGAAGGTGTCTGCCTTTCGGCAACGTCAATCTTTCGTTCGATTTCCGCTATCTCTGCCTTACAGGCCACCTCCTCGTGCGCAACGAGTTCATCGTGGCGGCCCAGAATGTCAGCGAGATTGCCTTCGCCCCGGTGCAGTTGTTCGAAATCCCTGGGGTAGACGTTCTTATATATCAGGACCGCAAGAAGCTTGTTGGCGTTGAGAGTATTTTCGTCGTCGGTCTCCAAATTGGCAACGTAGATGGCGTATTCATTGAAGATATTCTGAATAAGTCTCAGGTCGTCTAGATACCGTGAGACCTCTCGAAGGAACTGTCGATCAAGACGACCGTCGAGTTCAAGCCTCTTTCCCTGCTCCAGCACCATATCAATCGAGTTCGAAGCGTTTATGATGGGAATAACAGGAATAACGAATTCGAAGAACTTGGTCCGGTCTGTATTAACAAATACGTCGTCGCGCAGAGCGTAAAGAAATCTAATAGTTCGTCTGACTCCCGCGTTCGCATTCACCAAGCCGTTGATTTCACGCAACGTCACGAATATTTCTGCATCTTCGAATCGGTCCAGATCCTCAATTATGACGAGATCATATTCTGTTGACTGAAAGAAGTAGATAATTTCATCCAAATGACGGTTAAGTATTGAGTCGAGATTGTCTGATGCTGGCCTTATTTCTATGTCTTTTAGAGAGATACTTTTGAGTGACAGCCCAAAGCTGGCGACATAAAAGTTGTGCAGCGCAACCCACAGAAAAAGCAACGAAAACCCGAATATTGTAAAATTAGGCCAATTGCTGAATTCGAGTGGATCGAAAAAGGTGCCGTTGATTATCGCTTCCCGCTTTGTGAATACGTACCAAATCGAAAGTAAGCCGAACATGATGCACAGCGATTTGAAGATCGACAACACGCCAGGGGATTGAATTCGCTTAAAGCGCGACAGTGGAAGTTTGTTGGCATCTGCACCATACAGCATTTGCTGAAGTATGCTTCTTTCAATCTCCTGCCGGCTCACTTTGAGGCTTGGGGTGCTAGCTTCTTTGTCGCCTGGTGGGCTGGCCTCTTTCACGAACGCCGCGAGAGATATGTGAAGTGAAGGTCTTCGGTATCTTTTCAGGAACGATTGGATGATGCTGCTTTTTCCTGAACCATAAGGCCCCGTCAGCGCTATATTGTTCACCCTCGGGTCTGTCGTCGCGAAGAGCAAAGCTTCGGAATATACACCGGCCTTGTCAGCTTGGTCGGTCGGTGCAAGATTTACAAATTTTGCTTTTGTGACGGCGGGTCGACCAATACCTTCCAAGAAGGCGCCGAAACTAGTGAACCAGCCACCCAGCCAATTTGTTAATGTTGGAGTTCGTTCGCCCATAAGTAACCCAAATATCACTGATCCAAGCGGCAAATATCACTGAGGAGCCGGAAAACACCGACTTTTTATCTCCGAGAACTCCGCATTTGGGAATCGATCAATAGAGTCCCGCCGCCCGCAATCATAGCGGGAAGTAGCCATAGGCAATAGTCTCGATGATTGGCAGCTTTCGGGCGCTCACGGTATCAGCCGCAACGACCGAGATTGTGCGCGTTCCCGCCTGGCAGCTTTGGGGCCGGAACCGGAATTTCCGCTTTCGGTTCGGCCGGGCAGATAGCTGCCTTTCAGCAACCAGCCTCATTGTCGCCATCCGTTTATTGCTGCGAGAATGGTCGCTTCGACCCGCTCATTTCAATTTGGATCACACACCTTTTCTACCAGTGTCTCAGTCTAGTGTGCCCTATGGCCGCGCGATCTTGCTTTCCTTGCTAAACAATCATTATGCTGACCAGCGAGTGGGTGAAATCGCGGAACTAGCGTGTGCCGTCGTTCTGTAGCTTCCTCATATTTGAACCAAGTCAAACTACGTTGGTGATGTCCCTTTGTCGGCGCGTCGGTTGGACCGTTCGCTTTATTCCTGATCCTTCAAGACGCTATAAGTTTCACAAAAGCGGGGTGGCCGTTGCGATGGCGGTCAACGCTTGGCCAGATAGGCGAATTGTCTATGCGATCCACAAACTCTCAAGATGCTACGAAACAGAAGCCTCACGCCCTGGTCGGCGCACCCACGGTTTGGACAGATCTTTGAGAAACATTCCGACGAGTTCTCAGACCATGTCCGCAGTTCGATTGCGATAAACCTTGCCTTCTCCGCTATCGAAGAGATGAACCTGCAAGTGAAATCCAGCCGGGAAAAGCCGCGATGGCTGGACAACAAATACACGTGGAACCCGACAGTCTTGATGGACCTCAAGTCTCGACTCGACAGGGTTGGCATTAATCCAGAGAGAACCTTCGATTGGATAGTGAGGGGAGACGAGACCGAAATACCGATCGAACCGGTGCGCGACCAATTCTCAGCATATAGCGATGGAAAAATAGTCAGAGATGTCCAATTCTCTCTTCCTGACGCTATTCACGCATGCAGTTACTTACGGAATTTCATGACTGCACATGCCTTTGGAAAAAGTACACAGCGTCTGGGGCCTTACGAAGTGTACAATGTCCAGCAAGTAGCGCGCTTTCCGATCCTCTCAATATGCGGCCTATTTAACGTGTGGACACGTGATCTGATGGAACAAATGGCACTCCAACTTAAATGTGACGAAAGTTGACCCGGCTGATTTTTGAGGCACCGAGAGCTCGCACGCAGCGGGCCATCCGGTGACAACCACCTCTGGCATCTGCCTAGCGGTATGGCCCGGAAGACGCTCTGTAGAACCAGTGCTCGACGTCGATCTGCGCGCGAGTCCCGATGAACATATGCGCCAGAACTTGGACCGGTGGATGGGCGCTGCCGCGCATGTGTCCCGGGCCCGATCTCTTCAAGTTTCCCAGACCTTCGCGCTCCCGCTGTCGAAGAATGTGTAGCCGATCGTGGAGCCTGCGGTCTTCTGATACTTTGCCAGGAGACCGTCCAGCGCCCTGAGCTTGTCGCCATCCGGTTTGTAGACGCCGAAGTAGATGTGCTTGGTCTCAGACCCGAAAATGGCGCGGTAAATATGAGCGTCGTTCTCGTCAGCGCTATGTCCGTATATGAACGTCACCGCGGAATTGCCCCTGAGGATGTCGAGGCAATGGCGGAGGTAGGCGACTGAGTTAATCCTGCGCATCTTCTGGGTGCTCGTGCCTTCCGCAACGTAGACCGGGAACTTGCCGCGCTTGGCGATCTCGTCAGTGATCGTGGCGATGACTCCAGAACCAGTGTCGACTGCCTTCATTATCTCTCCTGCTCCGCTCTCAAAGAGATGGAGGCCGCCGTGCAGGTTGTAGAGATGGCAGTATGCGTCCTCCGAGAAGGGGCCGTGGAAGGAGCCAGCAGTCTTACCCAACCCGAATCCGTCCCGGAGAAGCCGCTTCTCAAGATTCACCCAGTAAAGCAGAAGATCATAGTTCAGCGAGAACACGGTGGAGAAGCAAGACAAGAAGTCTGCGCTGCTCGTGTATTTCGAACCTAGATCCTCCCGGTGCTTGGGGTGTGTCGCGTTGACTGCCTCCACCAGTGCCTCTCGCACCTTCCGGGCATCCCCCTCGATCTCGGCGGCATGGGCGGCGTTCCCGTACGCCCGCTCCACCAGCACCGCCCCTTCTAGAGCGCGCACCACGGCCTCGAAGTCGACCGTCGCGAGAGCGTCGAAGAGATCGCGCACCGGAGTGCCGGCGGCGAGGCCAGACTTGTCGAGGAGATTGCGGTAGCTGAAGTATTGAGCGGAGAAGCCATTGCGAGCAGCAAGGCGCGATCCTCGCCCTCCGTCCGCTTCATGGCATCATCAAAATCGATCACGTCCGGCATCGCGTACTCGCTCCAAGTTGGGATCTTTTATTCTGTGCCACGCTTTTGACCACTCAGGTGGCATGCGAACAACCGATTTATCAGTGAGATGGTGTGAGTGGGCCGGATTGCTGCCCGTCCGGTTTCGTGATGATTCGGCAATAAGCTGCCGCTCCGATATCGACCGCCTGGCGAAAAGACCGGGCCGCCTGTTACGGACGGCTTTCAATGTCGCGGGGAATGCAAAGCGGTCCCCAAACCGGCCGGCGCAGGGGAGCGCCCTTGCACTTGAACTGACCCCTTAAAGTTGGACAGTTTAAGATGGCGGCAGATTTAAGGGCTGGGTTCTGTATTGCACAGGGCTCAGCCCTTTCAGTTTCAGTTTGATGCGATCATGATTGTAGTAGTGGATGTAATCCTCGATGCTGGCCTTGAGGCTCTGAACGTTCTCGAAGGTATTGGGGTAGAAGAGCTCGGATTTGAGTGTTGCGAAGAAGCTCTCGATAGGTGCGTTGTCGAGGCAATTGCCTTTGCGTGACATGCTCTGGGCAATGCCTCGTGCCTGGAGCCTGCGCTGGTAGGCAGGCGTCTGATACTGCCATCCCTGATCGGAGTGTAGGATGGGCCGTTGGGTTTGGTCGAGTCGGTCCAGCGCTCTGGCGAGCATATTTTCCACCAGCTTGAAGAGCGGTCGCCTTGCGGTCTCGAAGGCGATGATCTCGCCGTTATAAAGGTCCATGACCGGTGAGAGATAGAGTTTGTTGCCCGCCAGGTTGAACTCCGTCACATCGGTCACCCATTTATGGTTGGCGCTGTCAGCATTGAACTGGCGTTGAATGAGATCGGGAGCCGTCCTTCCGATGCCGCCTTTGTAGGAGCGATACTTCTTCGGCCTGACCAGCGACTTCAATCCCATCTCCACCATCCGACACTGCACCGCCTTGTGATTGACGACATGACCGAGCCGGCGCAGTGCAGCAGCCACCCGGCGATAACCGTAGCGGCCCTTGTGGCTGTCGAAGACGGCTCTGATCTTCTCCTTGAGACCAGCATGGCGGTCGACGCGGGACGCCTTCTGTCGATAGTAGAACGTGCTGCGGGAAAGCCCTGCCAGTTTGAGAAGACCATCGAGCGGATAGAGCAGCCTTAACGCTTGGACAGCTTGCGCTTTTTGGGCGCGTGTCCCTGCGTTAAGGCCTCCAGTTTTTTTAGGTAGGCGTTCTCCATGCGCAGATGGTTCAGTTCCGCAAGCAGCTCTTCGCGGCTCTTGGTCTCATCACTCTGCGCCACGGGCGGCTCGCCAGGCGACGGCGGGTCTGACATCGATCGCGGCCTTCCTCTGCGGCGCGGCGCGAGCGCCTCTATCCCACCGGCTTCGTAGCGCCTCTCCCAGTCCGGAAGGCAGCCGGCGTTGCGGATATTGAACAGCGCGGCCGTCTGTCGGCAGGACAGTCCATCTTCCCACATCCGGTGCAGAACCGACAGCTTGAACTCGCCGTCATAGTGGCTGAGCTTGCGAGCGAGGCCGGCAACCCCGTGCGCTTGATAGCTCGCAACCCATTTGCGCACCGTCGCAGCATCTACGCCGTCGGCTGCACCGGCGCTCGCATAGCTCTCTTCATCACTCAAATAACGATCAACAACAGTGCGCTTCAAATTCTCGCTGTGTTTGGACATGAAAACCCCCGAAGGCTGATGTCCAACTTTCGGGGGTCAGTTCAACTTGCGGGGCCATCCTAATTGAGCTCGTGGATCGCAACGCCCGGCACAACGGCCCTGGCGATCTCGCACAGGTGCTGATGATGGGTGAGGTAGATCACCTGGCCGGCAGAAGCCATTTCCGCAAATAGTTTGAAAACCTCCTCCGACCGGACATGGTCGAACGTTTCCATGATGTCATCGGCAATGAACGGGACCGACGGTCGAAGCTTCGCGAATTCGTAGTAGCCGGCAAGCCGCAGCGCCAAATAGAGCTGAAATTGTGCGCCCTTCGACAAGGCGTCGGCGATCTTGGACTTGCCGTCGCGTTGCAATGCAATCAAGACCTCGCCGCCTTTGGCAGGCTGGGTTGCCAGCCCCAAATACTGGCCGCGCGTGATCAGCGCGAAGGCGTCCGACGCCCGCGCCATCATTCCGGAGCGATGACGGTCACGATAGAGCCGCAACGCGTTTCCAGCCGACATGACGCCGAGTTTGAGCTCGAGATAACGCACAGCCTTCTCCTCGATCTCGAGCAGGACGGTTCGGCGTTCGGCATCGATCCGGGCAACGGTGCTGTCGCTGCCAATAGCGTCGAGCTTGTCGGATGCTCGGGTCTGCCTAACAAGCTGCTGCTTTATCGCTTCGTCAAGACCCTGAATCCGCTGCTCGTTTTTGGCCTTTTCGACCAGGAGCCTTTCGGGATCGAGAACGCCCAACATCGCAATGGCCTGCTCCAGTCCATCCACCGCGAGTTCAGCGCACAGTTGCTGCTCAAGTCCGATCACAGCCGCGCGAAGCCGATCCCTGTCGCGCAGAACCTCGTCGCGTTCAACGACCTCGGAAAGTGTCGTCACGCCAAAGGCGCTCAGGATCTCGTTTTTGCGACGCTCATGGGCCGAAATCTCAGCATCGAGAGCTTCGCGCGCCTCTTGTGGGCGCTTCATGTCCTCGACAAGGTTTGCTTTCATTTCGCGCGTGCGTTCGGCGCGCTCTAGACGCGCGGCAAGCCGGATCGCCAATTGCTCCGGCTCGTCGTCGCTGGCCGGCTCGCAAGTGGCAACCGCGGCAGCGGCAACTTCGACCACGAAGTTGGCCCTGTCGGCTTCCATCTTCTCGATGCGGAGGCGCATGGCATCCCGCTCCTGCAGGCCTTTGGCGAGTTCGGCCAGCTGATCAAGGACGGTGCCGACGCTCGATGCGGGAACCCCGCTCTCGAGCCATGTGCCTTCCAGCGCTTGCGCGATGGCCGCCAGCCACTCCTCCTCGCGCCGCTCCGCCATGCCCACCGAGCGTCGTCGCGCGGCCAGATCCTCTTCCCTGGCGGTCACCATCCTGAGAGCTTCGGCATGTTCGGCATCCACCTTGCGTTGGCGGTCAAGGAAAAGCTCCGCGACGGCCGCTATGGTCTCCAGTCTGTCGCCAGGCTCAGGAACTATGCCGACGCTTCGCAGTGCGCCGTCCAATTCAAGTCGGATACCCTCCTCCTCGTCCGTCGCACGCCCAGCCCTCTTGCGGGCAAGCTCGATCTCCTCCCAAGCCACGAGCGCAACTGCTCGCGCGGCGCCACGGTCTTCGATCAGTTCGATCGCGCGCTCGAGCGATGAGGCGAGGTTGTCAGCGAGAAGCTCTCTTGCGGCGCCACGCATTTCCAAAGACAGAGCCTCCACCGCCGCGTCGGTCCGCTCGAGTTGCTCGCCTATGCGCGCAACATCGGCCGCGGCTCCGGCAAGGCTGCTTGTTGTCGTTCGGATCTCGGCCAGTTCGCGGGCGTCGGACAGCCTGCCGGCGCCAATACTGTCGTCGCGCGCCAACGCCACGGCAAAATCATCCGCTGTCTTGCCTGTGAGTTCGCCCCGGTGCTTTGCCCAGGCCGCGTCCCGATCACGCCTGATGACAGCGGCTGTTTCATCGTCGGCCACATCGGTAGAGGCACGCAACGCGTCAAGCCGCCTCGCGAGCAGGGCATGACTGGCTTCATGTTCGGCAAGGCGTTCGGAAAGCATGGCCCTGGCCTTGCCGAGATCCGCGGCCTGCACCTTCCACGCCCCGATCTGTGCGGCGCTGGGCGCGGTGATGCTGGCTAGCGCTCGCGCACCTGCTGACCACGGCAGAAGGCGCAAGAGCGCTGCTTCCCAGCGAACGGTGCCCCCATCTTGCGCGTCGCGTGCTGCCTTGAGTTCCCTGACGTGGTCGCTCGCCCGCGCTTTTGCCAACGCCGAGGTGAGCCTGGATCTAGCGGGCGCGGGCACGGCCCTTTCCTCGCCAATCTTTTGCCGCGCGGTCTGCAGCGCATCGACGGCTGCCGCGGCCTCGTCGCGGGCGACGCGCACGCTTGTGGCGACGCCGGATCGCTGCTCGATCAAGGCGCGGACAGCCCCAACGGTGGCGGCAGGCAAGAGCAGTGCTGCCGGGTTCGGTTCGGACGACCTGGCCAGGGCGGCAAGGCATGTCGCCACCGCGCTGTCGAGGATCTGCAGCTCCATCCTTCTGTTGGGAAGGTCAAGGCCCGCCGAAGCATAGCGCACCCTGCTTTCCGCGAGATTGCGGATGCGCTCTGAAATCGCAAGAATCGCCTCGTCCATGTCGACCGCGGCGACCCTTGCTGTCAAACGCTCGATTTCGTCGATGTTGCCGGCGAGCCGTGTTCTCAAGCTCGCGTCGTCATCGATGAGACCGGCCACACTTCCGGTCCAGGTGCGCGACGGCGCCGCGATATCGGGCAGTTCAGCCAGTTGGTCCGTCTGGCGCTCGATCTCCTTCAGGATCGGGAAGGCGCGAAGATACCTGGCAATCGTATCGAGCCGCGCCGACAACACGGAGCGCTCCGTGATGCTGTGCTCATATTTTTCCGTAGCATCGACACGGTCGGCCTCGAGCGTCTCGAAGGTCGAAGCCAATGTGTCGATGGCGTCCTTCTCAGCCTTCAGCTCGGCGAGGCGCTTCTTGAGCCGTGCCAGGTCGGTCCCGTGCGCCTGCTTCCGGTAGAGCCCGTCCGCCTCGGCGTCGAGCGCGCTCAACATATCGTTGGCTTGCCCGAGCCCGGCACTGGCGGTGAACAGCAGCTTGCCAAGGTCGCCGCGCGACTCCAGGATCGATTTGCCGCCTTCTTCCAGGGTCTCGTCGTTCAACGAGAACATGGTCTGATATGCATCGCGCGACAGACCGGCGAGATGGGCCGTTATCGCCACCTCACTCAAGGGCTGGCCAACCTCGTTGAGCAGCGAGTTGCTGCGCTGTTTCGTGCGCGTAAACGTCTGCTCGGTTCCCGTGAATTCGAGCACGCCCCCGATGCGCATCGCGCCGTACTCGTGCAGGAAATTGTAACGGCTGCGCTCCTCGATGCCGAACAACAGGTCGAGGTAGCCCGAAAGCGCGGTCGACTTGCCGGCCTCGTTCAGGCCGAACACGATATGCAAGTCGGGTCCGGACGCCGGCTTCGGGCCGAAGTCGATCGTACGATCGGTGAATTTGCCGTAGCGGATAAGGTCAAGGCGGCGCAGCCTCATGGCGACCCACCGGCCTTGAGGCGGGCTGTCACCAGGTCGGCGCCGCCGGCAAGCACCTTGCTGAGAAACAGTTCCAGTCCGACCTCGTCCTTGCCGGCGAAATCGCGCCCCTCGGCCGGAAGGTCGGCGATCAGCTTCTGGACAAACGCCCTCACCTCGGCACGGAAGGCTTCTGAAGTAGCGTCGGCGCGCATGGATTGGGCTAGTTCGAGAATCGGGTCCGCTGTGCCACGGCTCGTTTCCGCCCTGCGCTCGGCAAGGTCGAGCTCAAGCTTTTCCACCCATATATCGCCCGTCTGTTCCGCGACCTGATTGGCTTCCTCCAGCAACACATCGCGGTCGCGGATCAAGGCCCACGACAGGGGGGACGCTCCGGAAAGGCTGAGCCGGATAACCGCATGGCGGGACCGGACGGAAGTCCGGATGTCTTGCAGAGCGGATCGGATGCGGCCCACTGCCTCCGGCCATTCGACAGTGCCGGTCACGTCAACGTTCACGCGTTCGAACTGCGCGATGCTGGTCAGCCGTTCCTCGATCTCTATCAAGCGGTCGTCGCGGATCGTCACCAGGGTGACGGATTTCTCGCCGGCCTCGTTGATGTCCCTGCCCTGCGGCATTCCCGGCATGACCACCGTGCTTGCATCGGGATGAATGGTGCGCATATGGATATGGCCGAGCGCCCAGTAGTCGAAACCATGCGCGTGCAGATCAGCCAGGTTGCAGGGGGCATAGACATCGTGCCCGGGCGATCCGGCGAGACTGGTGTGCATGATGCCGACATTGACCGCGCCCTCATGGGCGGCCGGATATTTGGGCAGCAAGCTCTCCGGTGCCTTTGGGGTCGCGAAGCTCAATCCATGAAATATGACGTCGAGCCCGCCGGCGGTTTGCTGCACAGACTGGGGACGGCCGCCGA
The DNA here is from genome assembly GCF_040319125.1 of Mesorhizobium sp. M0938. Lineage (NCBI taxonomy): Bacteria > Pseudomonadati > Pseudomonadota > Alphaproteobacteria > Hyphomicrobiales > Phyllobacteriaceae > Mesorhizobium > Mesorhizobium sp. M0938. The sequence goes on from NZ_JAMYNS010000018.1 coordinate 102,899, forward strand.
AGATCGTGACGGTGTCGGGAAACACAAGCTGTTTCGATATCCGCGACAGGGCGTCGTGGTTGCCGCGGATCTTGAAGACCCTGATGCCGGCCTGGTGCAGGCGGGACATTTGCGAGGCCAGAAAGCGGGCGGTTTTCATCGACGTCTGATCGCCATCGTAGAGATCGCCCGCAATGACCAGCGCATCGACACGCTCGGCAAGACAGAGATCGACAATCGAGATGAACGCTTGGCGGCTGGCGTCACCGACGAGCTCGGCAAGCTCAGGGTTGCGCAGCGCCAGCGAGCGCAGCGGCGAGTCAAGATGAATGTCGGCGGTGTGTACGAATCGAAATGCCATTCAGGTCTCCAGCCCCTGAACATAGTGATATTCGACTGCGGCTCGATAGATGAATTTCACGACAGGTAGTGGTGCTAGCCGAGCCGTTCTACAGGTCGTGTCTCGGGAGGCGGTTCACCTCGCTATCTCCTGGCCGCAAGATGTCCAAAGCCGTAAGGGGTGGTGACCGCCGCGGCGATGGTGGTAACGTCGTCCAGCGTGTTGCTGGAGGTCGATATCAATTCGAACGTCGCCCCACCATGCAGCCGGCGCAACAACTCTGAGATCGCCAATGTCGCTGCCAACAGCCCTACGAAGGGAACACCGACCGTGCGCGAGGCCAATATGGCAAGCCCGCACTCGTCCATGCCCGCGTTGACGAGTTTTTCGTAGGCCGGCATGTGCGCGACGGATGCGGCGGGGATCGCGACATTCGACCAAATCGAGCGCGCCGTTCGCGACCCAGGAAACGTATGGACAGAAATGCCGCGGAACCCGTCGGGGCCAGCGCCAAGGCCTGCCTCAACCACAAAGTCGAAATCAGCATCCTCCAATGCCGCGCGCGCTAGCGCATTGTCGACGCCACACAGCGCAACGCCCGGCTCAGCGTTCTCGCGCTTGATCGCCGGACCGAAGCGACGCTCCTCGATGACCGTTTTGAACCCCTGCGCTTCCAGCCATGCGGCGGCAATCCGAGCCTTTTTCGTACCGACGTCGGCGTCAAAAGAGAGCATCGACGTGCTAGCGTTCGAGGTCGCCAAGGTGTCGAAATCCTGGAGGACCAGCTCGACCTCGACGTGATCCTTGTAGGGCAGCGCGGCCAATACCCAGCAGAATGCTTGCCCGAGATTGCCAAGGCCAATGAGCCAGAGGCGCGATGGCAAATAGCTGAGGGCAGGTTCGTCAGCCGACGGTTCACGCCAATCCACACCCGGCCTCCAGAGCGATAGGCCCGCCACGCGCCGACCCGCCATCGGATGATCGCCAGCGTGGAAGCTGAAGACCTCCGTCATAAGGCAAGCCGCCGCTACCAGCGGCGCGAGGGCCATGTGCTCATCATCCGCAAGGCGCAACTGATCGCGCAATGGCGCAACGCCTCCGCGCCAGCCTTCCCAGGTGAGCCGCCATCCGACAACGGTGTTTGGTGGAGCCTCGCCATTCCCGATGACGGCAGCAGGTGCAACGGCATCCGCCGCGTCACAGCACAGGCCGCCCAGATCTGCGATCGCATCACGCAGCGTCGGCGCTGTGCTGAGCGTAGTCAGGTTGTTGCATTCGGGAGCCCCGACTACCCGTACCCCGGCAAGCAGGGTGCGGTGGCCGAGATTGACCAGGGAAAGCAGCGCCACCTGCTTAGCAGCCGAGGCGGCGATGTCGGCGCCGACATGGACATTGAGGCCAAAGCGGCCCAGCATGGCCATCGCTTCCTGATGAGAGGCGGCTGTGCCACGATCCATGAAGTACTTGGCGGTGCGGTGCAGATTATCAGCGCTGAGCGTGTTGGTCATCATTATCCCCAGAAGCCATTGTAGAAGTAGCCGGTGGCATGTGCTTCGGTCCGGTCGAACCACTGATGTCCGCCCCGGTATTCGAAGATGCCCAATCTCGCCTGCTGAACCGGGACGGCGGCGAAGTTCGGTACGATGATCGCAATGTGCCCCTCGCGAGCGACCATCGGGTTGGTGCGATCGCTACCACTCTGCAGCGCAACGCCCGGATGCGTATGCACGTCCGCGACGACCGTTAGGCCAAGCGATCGGCAGCGCGCCCACAGCTTGGCGAAGGCATCTCCATGGAGGACGCACACACCCGACGAATACGCGTCGGGATCCAACTCATCATAATAGATTGCCGTGACCGCCCGCCGCCGCTTGCCCGCGATGACGCCGAGGAGAAACACGCCGGATTCGGTGCGCCCGCCACCTCGGCGCCGCAATTCGGCAAGCGTGTTGCCCCACATTTTGCGCGACATCGATAACCGGTGCTCAGGCGCCACGAACGCCCGAATAATCGCCTTGATGGAAAAGGTCATGGAGCTGCTCCAGGTAACAGGTGATGCCGCGTTTTGGATCCCACAGACGGCTCGGATGGTCGGTGATCCAACCGGGATGGCCTTCGATCGAGAGGCGATCGCAGGGCAGGTAGAGGCACCGCCCCTCACGCCACTCCGGGCGGAAGATGGAGGGCACGATGGACCGGCCCGTGGGCCAGTCCTTCGCCGGCAGTGGTCCGTTAGTGCGCAGGTCCCATGGCTGCGCCGTCACCGGCAACTGCCGGTAGCCAGTGCACTCGAAGCGGAATGCGAACTCGGCAGGGCTATTGGGCCGCTGCGGCGCCGTGACCGCGATGATGACGTGCGGCCAGGAGATCATGCCTAGACGCCAGCGCCCATCGATCTCGCCGACCCGGAAGGCAGTGGCCGCCAGATCGGCCTCCAAGAGCAGTCGGTCCGGCGGCACCACACGGTTCATGGCTCAGCCCTCGACGCGCTTCTCGGGGACGAGGTCGAAGCAGACGGCACAGGTCTTGCCGTCCGTCAGTTCGTTGAGCGGCGTATCGCTTGCCGGACGGCGCGTGGTGCCACACATCTGCAGCACATGCTCGTCCGCGTCGTGCGCGCTCAGCTTGAATTTGTCGATCGCCCAGGCCTTGACACGGCGCACGCGTGCGCCCGGGGCGAACTTGTGCGTCGCCGTCTCCGCCAGATAGTTGATCGTCACCTCGATCTTCTTGCATTTGGTGACGTGCACGTGGGAGCCGCGCTTAAGGTCTGTCGCCGGCAAGTTCGGCGTCATCGCGTGTGGTACCTCCGCCTCGTCGATGAAAATCGCGGTGTCGGCGTTGATTGCGATCCCGGCATGTTTGATCGCTTCCAAGAGATCCGCGACGAGCGCGGCCTCCACGATCTCGGTCTCGATGGCCGCGGGCAGTTCACGGCTACGGATGAAGATGGTTTTCGTAGGCATTTTCGGTGCTTCCTTTCTGGGGCGTAAAACCCTCTGAAAGTGAAGCGCCGCGAGCGCGGAAAAATGGGAACTGGCCGGCTAGCCGCCGCAGGTCAAATAGTAGGGGCAGCCTGGGCAACTCCGGCCCGTCTTAGGACCGAAGTCGCCACTCTCGATTCCGGCGATTGCTTCCGAATATCGTTCCAGCAGCTTGCCATCATCCTTCAGCGGCGGAACCATACGTTCACCGGTCCCCAGGTAGTATGCCTCGACCGTGATCCGCCTGCCGGGATAAAGCTGACGGGCACCCAGCCGAAGCAAGGCGTAGATTTCCTTGTCCGATTCCGACTTGGTCTTCTTGCCGGTGCGAACCCTCTGGATCGTCACGCAGCCGTCGGTCGCGATGATGACACGATCGGGGGTAACCGCAACCTTGCGGCCATCGAGGTTGACCAACCATTCCCGCCGGTCGTAGTGACCAGTTTCACCTATGACGGCTTCGGCCATACGCGTGACCATTTGCATCCCGATGGCACGGTAGTATTTCTGAAATGGGTGTTTAATCGGACCGTGTTCGGCCCAATCGGCGGTGAAGTGCGCCAGCGTATCCGCGACCCCAGCCGTAGTGCCTGCCGCGCGCTGGTCCTCAAGCCAGCCGACCGTATCGTAGACACAGGCGTGGAACCGCACATAGGCCGAGCTCTCCGGACCACCAAGAAGCCCATCCTTCACCTTGTAGCCATAGCGCGCAGGGCAGTTGATATAAACCCCGAGAGCATCTTCCCCATAGCTCAGGGCGGGCGCGGTCGCCCGCGCTAGCCCCCGCTTGGCGTGGGCCGCTGGCCCTGCCGCACGGTTTCTGCTGGAAAGCCCTGCAAGGAGCGCGAGAAACTTCGATGGACTGGATTTTCGGGAAGGTGTGTATCGCTCGGCGCGGCTCAATGCGAGGTGATCGCGCGCTCTCGAGAGTGCAACGAAGAATAGTGACTGCTCCTCGTGATCGTGGTCATCCGACGTCATAGCGAGCCGGTCGAGAGAAGGCGGCGGCTGAACGCGCACGGCTTGGCGGTTGCTCGGCATGTACGTCGTGGCGAGGCCCGGCAAATGCACGCCGCGAAATTCCAATCCCTTGCTGCCGTGAATGGTCATGACGCGGACCGCGTCCATGTCGGTCGCTTCCGACGAAATTGCTCTGTACGCCGTATCTTCGTTGAGCGCCTCGATGCGCCGTACGCGAGCCAGAAAGCGTCGCCGGCTTCGCCCGCCAGTGGCCGCGAATTCGACAGCCACCTTCAAGAACTGATAGATTGCAATGAGCTGCTGCTGCGCGGCCGGGTCCTGGCGCAAGAGAATAGGTCGAAGATAGTCACTCCGCTCGAAAAGCCAGGTGGTGAGCATTGTCCAGGGTGAAGAGCGGCGCAAACCCCCTAACTGTCCAGCCAGCCTGGCCAGACCTGCCCCTCCGGCCCCACTGAGACCTGGCACCTCAGCAAGGCGTGCAAGCGCTTCAAAGACGGACACTCCATTTGCGCGGCCCCACTCGATTAACGTGAGCACTTCTTCCCGCAACACGGCGTATTCGGGCAGTGCCGCGACGCGCGCCAGGCCCACCGCGCCACGCTCGGCGTCAAGCGCGAGGAGGGATAGCAAGTCCCGGATCTCAGCGCGCTCAAAGAGGTCGCCAAGATAAAGGAGTGGCACGTTCATCGCCTCAAGGGGCCCCGTAATTCGCGCCAGGGTTAAGTGCGTTCGGGCCAGGATGACCTGGTCCGCGAACGGAATGCCGTTCGCATGAAACTGCGCTATCTGATCGCGGATGCCAGCAGCCTCGTCGCTCACGGTCGGCGCGACTGTGAGTGAAATGCTGCCCGCTTCCGGGCGCTCAACTTTCCATTGGCTGGCTACGCGCATGCCGTCGTTGGCGAAGCGTTGAAAGGCGTCAACGATAGGTTTCGTCGACCGGTAATTTGTATTGAGGGCCAGGCGCGTCCCCTTGAAGTCCGGCACGAAGCGCGCGACGTTCTCCGGCTCCGCGCCGCGGAAACGATAGATCGACTGGCGTGGATCCGCGACGACCCAAAGATTGGGATTGGCGCCGGCGATCGCCTGCAGGAATTTGGCGCTGGCGAAGTTGACGTCCTGGTATTCGTCGACCAGCACGTGTTTGAAGCCCATCACATAGGCACGCGCATCCGCGTTGTTCTGAATGAGATCGATTGCGAGCCTGATGAGATCTCCGAAGTCGACCGCGTTCGCCAGCAATAAGGCGTCCTCGTAGACTTCATAGATGTGGGCGAACTCCAGCATCTTGTCTGCAGCTTCAAGGTCCTCCTCATCCGAAGCTGTTGCTTTATAATCGACAGCCGCGCGGGCATAGTCAGCCGGCGAGACCAGCTCATCCTTACAGCGTGAAATCGCGCGCAAGACCGGCGCGAGCTCAAAGGCAGGCTCGTACAGATTCTGATAGTAGACGAGGTCCAGCTTCTCAAGGTTGGCTTCCAAGAGTGCGAGCGATGCCGTCTGGTCGAATACCTTCAAGGGAAGCGTGCGGCCAAGGCCTGAGGGCCACTTCTTGAGGAGTTCGAGCCCGAAGGCGTGGAAGGTTCCCACCCACATCTGAATGGATGCTTCCGCATTGGCGGCCGAAAGCCGCTCGCGCATTTCCTCGGCAGCCCGGTTCGAAAAAGTGAGTGCGAGGAATTCGGTCGGCATGACGTTGTTTGCGAGCAAATGCTCGATGCGGCGCACCAGTGTGCGCGTCTTGCCGGTGCCGGGACCAGCATCGAGTAGCAGCGGTCCCTGATCCCACAGCACTGCCCCTTGTTGGCTATCATCGAGCTCGGCTGCATTGACGGGTCGTTGCGGGGGCGGCGGTCGGAGCGGTGGGAGAAGGAGCGCGCGCGCCATTTGGCTGCTGACAAGAGCGGCGGGCAGTCCGAGCGCAGCGGCGATCTCGGATGGGCGGCGGCGTCTTTCGACAAATTCCGTCCTTAACCAGTCCGAGGGGCAAAGGAACTCGCCTGCAAAAACGTCGGCTTGGACCTCCTTGCGCTCGGTCGGCGCGTATCCTTCGACCCGGCCTGCGCCACTATCAATCGGGTCGCCTCCAAGCGCGTGGGCTGTCACACGCACTTCGCTGCGAGTGTCCAAGTGCAGATAGAAATGGCCGAGTTCATGGGCGATCACGACGCGCTCGTCGATAGGATCTTGGCCCTGTGCGACGTTGACGAGTTCTGCGGCCCTGTCGAGGGAACCCAATACCCCTGGGGCCAACGCTACCCTCCGCAGCTCAAGATCCGCCACGTTGAGTGCGCCCGCGACAAGTGCCTCAGCACTCCGATCGCCATTTGCACCCTTAAGTGCTGCCAGATGAACCTCACGGGCTTTCCGCCGAATATCGATCCAGGCATCCAAAAGCTAATCCTCTTCAAGCCAGTAATGTATTCGCTCTGCCGACATCCCGCTGCTCTCGACAATTTCCCTGTAGCTACGTTGTAAGACCTGCGGTGGCCCGGATGCCTTCGCCTCACCCATGCGCGGATTGGCGAGCGCAAACAAAACTTCTCTGTCGAAGGCCGCTTGATCAATACGCAGCGCATGCATCACCGCGCGCGAAAGCCTTCCGCCCACGGGGGGCCGCATCCAGCCATTGAAGAGGTCCGCCACAACCGCTCGCGCGATCCCGATCTCGGTAGCGATACCCGAAATCCTGGTTCCCGCGCGCCTCAAAAGTTCGAAAAAGCCGACCGCCTGGGAGGGCACTCCACTGTCGGCCTCGGCACTTCGATAGATTATGTTCAGCGCACGGCTATGAGCACGCTGGAGGGTAACTTCGTCGATCTCAACATCTACGTCCGCCTGAGCCGTCCAGTCGCGCGCAATTGCGGCGTGCGCACGAATATCCTCGGCATATTGTGGAAACCGCTTAGTCCATTCGATGATGTCGGCGGCGCTCGGCGCCGGGCAGTCAGTATGGAAGCTGTATAGGACATCATCTCGATCCTTGCTCATTGTTTTCGCCATTATCATTCTCCCGCTGCGCGCCGCGTCACGGCTCGAACTTGGTTCACGTTCTCGATCAGCAACGCGCGAACCTCCGCGACCCAATGTTCTGCCGTCTTGCGGTCAATTCCTAAAGCCCCCGCGATTGAGACAGTCCCCTTTGTCCCACCGCAGGGAACCTGATCCACGTGAAGCCGAAACGCGAGACGTTTGCGCGGATCGGGGATCTGGGCAAGGGTCCGCTCCACATCTATTGTCTCGGCGAGCTCCTCAACGTTCTGTAGCAACGCCGGGTCTGGTCGTTTGACACCGGCATCCGCAGTATGTTCCTCGATCTCAAACAAGCCATCGGCGCTCTCTTCTAGCGCTGGCCTCAATTCCATTTTACCTGAGATCTCGCCATCGTCGGCCTTGCTGTCATCGTTCGAGTTACGGGCCGCGGGCTTTTTCTCCTCGGGCGGCGGGATCCGCTTCGCCGCCTCCTCCTCGGCGATAGCGTCCTTGAGCCGGAACGTCAGTCGTCCATAGAAGGATTCTCGGTATCCTTTGGCGTCGGCGCAGTTCGGATTGCAGATTGCGGCGAAGAATTCGTCGTAGACGTCGTCGATGATGTCCTGGCCGCTATTCATCTTGTTGGTTCCGACGCGCTTGCGCAGAACCCGCTGCGCCAGATTGGAGAGATAGCTAGCCATATCCTCACGAAGGTGCCGATCCTTGCTGCCGGCATATTGGAAGGCAGCGATGATCGCCTCTGGTGCATAACGACCGAGTTGCCCAGCCTGTGTGATCTTACGCCAACCGATTGCGTCGGTGCACGGCGGCGGCTTCAGCTTGTTCGTTGAGATCACCATCGGCCGAGGCCCTCTTTGACATTATCTCCAGGTGAAGCGGTCCCAGCGGAGAAAAATGGGAAGCGCCCTTCAGAATGTCTTCAACCAGACCAGGCTGAAGCTCGACGATGTCTCAAGTTCGGTTGCATGCCGACCGCAAAAACGCCGGGAAGTCGCGGGATACACCGAAGCCGATTTCTGCTCGATGCAAACCCTATTGCGGTGGAGTGCCAAAGCCTTCCAGTTGCCAACCGCTTCAAGGTCGGGACGATGCGATGGTGCCGCACCGCCTCATGTCCGGCGCCTTCGAATTGAACAATGACAAATGACCTCGAACCGGCTCTACACGCATTCACGAGTCAGCCTGCCAGCGCCGGTAGCGCCCTTCGGGATCGTGGATGCCCGAAAGGCTCGGTTTGGCCCTCAGCGCCCATATCTTCCTGGCCAGCGCTTCGAGATCTGCGGCGTGGTCAGGCCGCCATCCACGCCGGATAGCCCAAGACTTGATATTTGCAGATTGGTCGGAGTGTCCCTTGGTTCGGAGAATGCGCATGATCTCGTTTGCCATCGCCTTGTCGCGAGGATGCCCCAGGCCGGTCGATAGGTTGATCATGCTGGATAGCGTTTCAATCGCGCGCACAAACACAGGGTCGTCGATCAGGGCGGATGGCGGAGCCTGTTGCGCCTGGCCGTGTATGATCGCGCCCCAGCGGGCCACCCAACCATCCGCCGCTGCGGGGATGTCCGGGACGACCACTACGCCAGCGATGTTATTCAGATCATCGACAAAATCGAGGATTCGCGGCTCCGCATAGTAGACCACAACCACCGACTTTCGCGGCGGGTAGCGCCATGTCTTCATGGTTTCAGCATGCAAGCGGCCACCCCCGGAGAGTGAGATCGGTCCCTTGGCAAGAGCCTTGACATGGCCAGCACCCAACGACTGGGAAAGACCCGTGTGGTCCAGCTGTTGCTTGGTATGTACTAGTAGGACTATGTCCTGTACCTCCGGTCCAAATTTCTCACAGATCTTCTGGGCATAACCCAGCGCAATGCGAAGCGCTTCGGCGTCTTGGCTATCGACTGGTACGAGGATCCGAATGGGCTTGGTCATGTTTATTCTCTGACTTACTGGAGCTTGCCTTCACCTATGATTCCGTATCTTTTCCTCCTAGCGTGGAATCACCGGAGCTATGAGCATAGCACGTCGCGCGTGACCTGGGTGTTGACGCAGCTATGTCCGCTTCTGGTAGACGGAAATGCTAGTGGAGTGATGGTCACGCATCTCTCTCAAAATTGAGGCTAGAGTTGACAGAGTTGGATTTCGGTTCCTCTCCCTCCAGGGCAGCGTCCCTAAAATTGCGCCCTCGACATCGCCGACGAGCTCCTCGACAAGCCTGTGTGCCGAGGGCCAGGCGACGCGTGACCTTACGGTCAGGTTGCTTGCCAGACTGTATCCGGTTCTGGCCATAGTCCCCCTGGATATGGTCGCGAGCTCTCAAGCCCAAGCGCTCGAGCGCTTGGCAAAGTCGATCAATCCAAAATTCAGCATCCGGCGTTCCGGCAAGTATGCGACGGTCTGTGTAGCTGCAGGCGCGGTGCACCCATCACTTCGGTGCCCAACGTTTTTCATGGGATCGCAGGGTTGGGCGGCAAAGCTGTCGCGTACGGACCCGGTGGGCTCTGGCTCGAGCTTGCTGCCCTTTGGAGCTGGCGCCGCAAGCTGCTTCGCCGCGGCCAACGTCTTTCGAACCATCTTTGCTTCCCAGCTGACCGGCGCCGAGCTGGACGAGAACATCGACCTCTCTTTGTGCACCTACAACAAGATTGGCGAAATGCACCTCGTTGGGCTCGGCGCGATAGGCCATGGCTCGCTCTGGGCGCTGGCGAGGCAATCCGGTCTGTCGGGGCGCCTGCATGTAGTTGATCACGAAGCTATCGAACTCTCAAACCTGCAGCGCTACGTGTTGGCAGGTCAGGCGGAGGTCGGCCTCTCTAAGGCGGCCCTTGCAACCAACGCCCTTCGGTCCACCGCCCTTGAAGTCGAGGCGCACCCTATGAAGTGGGCAGAATATGTTGCGCGCCGGGGCGACTGGGTATTCGACCGAGTGGGTGTGGCGCTTGACACCGCCGCCGACCGTCTAGCTCTCCAAGGTGCTCTGCCCCGATGGATCGCGAACGCCTGGACTCAGGAGCAAGATCTAGGCATCTCGCGGCATGGTTTCGATGACGGCCAGGCTTGCCTTTGCTGCATGTACATGCCGACCGGGAAATCCAAGGACGAACACCAACTGGTCGCGGAGGAACTCGGAATGCCGGAAGCACACGATGAGGTAAAAACGCTCCTGCAGACCAATACCGGGGTCCCCAATGAGTTCGTAGCTCGGGTGGCTACGGCGATGGCTGTGCCGTTTGGGCCGCTCGCCGCGTTTGTTGGCCAGCCCCTCCGTTCCTTTTATCAGCAGGCTATCTGCGGCGGTCTGGTGTTCCAGCTTAGCGATGGAAGTCGTCTCGTTCGAACCGTGGTTCCGATGGCCTTTCAATCAGCGCTTGCCGGGATCATGCTTGCCGCAGACCTAGTCAAGCATAGTGCGGGTTTTCCGATGAGTCGGACAACCAGCACTACTGCGCCCCCTTTGGTTCTCACCTCCATGATCCGAAAGCCAAAGATTCCAGCGGCCGCTGCATCTGCAGCGATGAGGATTTCATTTCCGCCTACAGGCTGAAATACGGCTGTGCCGTTGAACAGCTGAGCAACGGGTCCGCCTAAAAAGATCTGAAGTCTTCGTTACCGCGGACGGCGCGCTGTCAAGCGCTCACCGATGTTTTCGACCACGATCGAGTGCCTGATGAGAGTGCGGGGCGGATACTATGACACGCTCGGCCCGCTGCTTGTCAATGTCAGGCCCAGAACCCACGACAGAGATCCTTGAGCGACGGCTCGCCGTTTAACGTTTTTTGTACTGTTATCTACGTTCGACCATATTCGTCGTCGAAGCGAACGATATCATCCTCGGCGAGATAATCGCCGCTCTGCACTTCAATGATAACCAGGTCAATTCTGCCTGGGTTCTCGAGCCGATGCTTATGGCCGCAGGGGATGTAAGTAGATTCGTTTGTCCCCAGGAACAGCTCCTGCTCGCCATTGACGATTTTGGCGGAGCCGCTGACCACGACCCAGTGCTCCGAACGATGATAGTGCATCTGCAGGCTCAACTGGCGACCGGGCTTCACCTCGATGCGTTTGATCTTGAAGCGCTCGCCTTCCTCCAGAACCGTATAGGTACCCCAGGGCCGGTGTACCGTGCTATGGACCAGATGAGCTTCATGTCCCGAAGCCTTGAGGCCCTCGAAGAGCTTCTTAACGTCCTGAACGCGGTCGCGGGATGTGACAAGCAAAGCGTCCGGGGAATCCACGATCACCAGATCGCTTACGCCCACCGTGCCGATGACGCGCTTGTCGGAGCTCACATAGGTGCCGGTCGTGTCGACCATGTGCACATCGCCGCGTATCCTGTTCCCGCTTTCGTCGGGGGCGATCAAATCGGCCATTGCGTTCCAGGATCCGATGTCGTTCCAATCCATGTCGCAGGGAATCACGGCAAGTCTGTTAGTCTTCTCCATGACAGCGTGGTCGAGCGAGATTCGCGGCGCGGAACCGAAATGCTCAGGCGCGAGTTCGATTTTGGCAAAGCCTTGGCATTGACTGGCGCGGCCGTTCTCATAGCTGTCGGCGACGGCCTGGAGCACCTCGGGACAATGCAAAACCATCTCGTCGAGCATGGTTTGCGCACTGAAGCAGAAGATGCCGGCGTTCCAGAAGAAGCGTTGAGACGCGACATAGGCTTTGGCTGTCTCCAGATCCGGTTTTTCAACGAAACGGACGACGTTCTCACCATCTGCTTCGATGTAGCCGAATGCGGTGTCCGGTCTGGTTGGGGTGATGCCCAATGTGGCGATCCGCCCGAGCTTCGCATGTTCCATGGCCAGGCCCATGACGTCTAGAAACGCAGGCAGGTTGCCAATCAGGTGATCGGCCGGGAAGACGCACAGGATCGCGTCAGGGCCTTGCGTTGCCCTCGCATGGATCGCGGCTGCAGCCACGGCGGCGGCCGTATCCCGAGCTTCGGGCTCGAGCAGAAAGGTGCGTGGCAGGACCACGGAATCCAGTTCGTCAAATTCGTCCTTGGTCAGGAAGAGGTGGTCCCCGGATGTCACAGCGACGAGTTCCACGACACCTTCTATCGAAGCGGCGCGCAGCACAGTCTGCTGAATGAGAGAATATCCATCCGCTACTTTGAGGAAAGGTTTGGGGTGCGATTGCCTTGAGGCGGGCCATAGCCGCGATCCGGCTCCGCCGCTGATGATCACGGGAATGACTTTCATAACCAACCTCAATTTCGTCTCTGGAGTGATCGCCCGCGTTCTTTCGAGCGTCAGCGTCACGATCGCCGTCGCTCTGGCTTGTCTGCGGCCCCCGCGTAACAGCGAAGTTCTGGCGCGTTGCAGGCGGCGTCAGATGACGACGCTATCGGTAATGTACGACGCCTCCACTGGCGTCGGTGAGAAATGCGCATTCAACTATGCCTGTTGGTTGCGTCTGCCGAATTGCGCAGGTGGCGGGTCTTAACTGAGATCAGAGACTTGGCTGCCTTCTATCAAAGTCAAACGACTTGGCTCTTTCAGATCGAATTCAATTACCCGTGGTGCGAAAAGGCGTGCATATCGTGTAAAGGCGCTCGTTGGGGGAAACCGAATTACGGTATCGCAGCGCCCGAGAAGATACATCTCAACGAGGGCGGAAATTCCGCCGTCAATCCCGAGTGCTGCAGTGTGTAAGGGGCCACCTTGATTGGATCCGAAGTGCTTCGGGACAGTGAGCAGATCGGGAAACCTGGCCGACAGAAGATCCAGTATCCGCGCGCTGTCCGTGCATAAGAACAGCCGCACAGGCCTGGGGTGCGGTAACGCCTTAGCCTTGTCAATTGCAGCGCACACTTGCCGAACGGCGAGCTCCGGATCGGCCCAGTAGGGCGCATGCTCCATGATGTCTTCACCGTTACCGTGCCGAACATGAATCCCGATGATACTGTGCCCCTCAAAACATTCCTGATAAATGGCATCTATGCGGGCTTGAATTTCTGGCCGAGGCTGGACACTCTGGAACACCTGCCGCTCTGCATCCTCATCGCACCGCCACATCAGACAAGCGTCACACACTACTGTGTTCGCTTCGACATCGTGTTCGGCCTGAAAGAGCTCGCCCAACTCATCGCGCTCTTGGAAAATCTGGCCATCTGGCCGGTAAAGGCACTCGATCGCCGGCCTGTTCCACCACTCCGGGAAGAATGGACCAGGGAAGGAAACGTCGTTGATCCGGTCGTCGGAAATAGCCGGCACGCCAGCGATGTCATTGATCGGCTGGAAGAACACCGCAAACGCATTTGTGAAGGGTTGGTCGAGGTAGCAGGCCCCCCGCCAGTCGATGACTAGAGTTCGTCCCGACCGCTGCGCGTAGCGCCAAGCGGCCGCCAATGACCACAGACAATCACCGAACCCCGTACGCCTCCGAGAGACGACGAACCGGCGCTTTTCCAATCCACTAACATGCATTTTCGGAAATCTCGTTCAGAGAGGAGGTTGCCCGGTTTGGTATCCTTAGTCGACACGTAGACCCTGACGCCGGGCGCTTGGCAGAGGCCGGGCCATAGGGCAGAAGAGCTCACTCAGCACTGCCCACTAATCCCGTGATGCTCGCACAGCTTGAAGCCGATGCCCTCGCTTCCGGTTCAGCCTTCTCTACTGGGCCTCCCCGGCATATGTAAAATCTATTGAGTGGATGCCGGCCATCCATGTGTTGGATGCCATGATGAAGGGGCTCGGCTGACGCGGGCCCGGCCAATAGAGCCGAAACAGCCGGGAAACGCTGCGACACTGCCTGCCGGAGCAAATCGTTCCGTCGACGCCATACGCCAAGGGTGCAAGGCTGCATACAGCAACCGGTACCGGGCGAGATGAGGTCGACAGCTCGACGCGCCTGGAACCAGCTGTTCGACAGAATCTGCAGTCTGCTCCCAAAGTTCTGCACGACCTGTGCCGGATGCTGTGGTGAGGGCTCGCGGCCACGAACGTTGTCCTCGCCCCGAACGGAAGCTCGCGCCTACGACTCCGGGCCGGCGAGGCGCCCCCGCTGCTCAGTCAGATCATCCATTCTGTGGATGCACTTTATCCAAACAATCGATTTCACTGATCCAAACAATTCCCTTTAGAAGACGCTGAAGCAAGAAAGAAAGGCGTCCTCACTCACTGATGGATGAGCAAATCAGCTGCAAGGTGCTGGGAGTACATGTCGCTCACGGCGTGAGCTGAGCGGCACTCAGACCGCATGTACGAAGCCGACAGGTTAGCGGCGCAACTCTATTTTGCTGTGACTCCAAGCAAGAGGTGTGCTCGGCTGGCGGACTGTCAATGACGAGCTTCGCGCCGCATCTGTCGAAGTGCTCCATAGCGCACGGGGCTGGCCGCACATTGTGTCGGCGTGGCGAGCCGGAGCCGAAACTTTAAACTTTAATAGAGCAGGAATAGAATGGGCGATAGCAGAAAAGTTGCTCTTATTACGGGCATAACTGGACAGGATGGTGCCTATCTTGCCCGTCTTCTTCTCAAAAAAGGCTACATCGTTCATGGGATTAAGCGACGTTCCTCTTCCTTCAACACGGGTCGTATCGAAGACCTCTACCAAGACCCGCACGAATCCGATCCGCGCCTGATCTTGCATTACGGTGACCTCACTGATTCGACTAATCTCATCCGCGTGGTTCAGGAATCTCAGCCAGACGAAATTTACAACTTGGCTGCTCAGAGCCATGTGCAGGTGTCGTTCGAAACACCTGAGTACACAGCAAACGCGGACGGTATCGGTACATTGCGACTTCTTGAGGCGATTCGCCTCCTCGGTCTGACGGACAAGACCCGCTTCTATCAAGCCTCGACTTCGGAGCTATACGGCCTCGTGCAGTCCGTACCGCAGAACGAAACGACGCCCTTTTATCCGCGCAGCCCTTACGCCGCCGCCAAGCTCTACGCCTACTGGATGGTCGTCAATTATCGCGAGGGCTATGGTATGCACGCTTCCAACGGCATTCTTTTTAATCACGAAAGCCCCCTTCGTGGCGAAACTTTTGTGACGCGCAAGATCAGCCGCGCTGCCGCTGCTATCTACCTGGGCAAGCAGGACAAGCTTTATCTCGGCAATCTCGATGCTCAACGCGATTGGGGCCATGCGCGTGAGTACGTGCGAGGTATGTGGATGATGATACAGCAGGATCAACCGGATGATTACGTGCTGGCTACGGGCAAAACGACTCCTGTCCGCCAATTCGTCGAGTGGGCTTTCGAAGATATCGGCGTCGAGATCGAATGGCGTGGCAAGGGTGTCGGCGAAAAGGGCTATGATGTAGCGAGCGGCAGATGCCTAGTCCAAGTGGACCCACGCTACTTCCGCCCCACGGAAGTCGATCTTCTCCTGGGTGACGCTACCAAGGCGAAGGAGAAACTCGGCTGGGTGCATGAGACATCCGTGCGCGAGCTTGCTGCGGAAATGGTACGCGAAGACCTGAAGGTCATGCAGACATCTGTAGTCATGAAGGAAGCGTAATGTATGATCTGAACGGAAAAACCGTGTGGGTCGCTGGCCACAAAGGTATGGTGGGCAGCGCTGTTGTACGCCGACTCGCATCTGAAGACTGCAAAGTTGTGGCCGCCCCTCGGGGAGAGCTAGACCTCAAGCGACAGACCGAGGTTGAAAACTTCGTGGCAGTGATGAAACCGGACGCTATCATTATGGCGGCGGCAAAGGTAGGTGGTATTCTCGCGAACGCCACCTATCCGGTCGACTTTCTTTACGACAATCTGATGATCGAGGCCAATATCTTCGCGGCAGCCCACGAAAACAATGTCGACCGCGTCCTCTTCCTCGGCTCGTCTTGCATCTATCCGAAGATGGCACCACAGCCCATTCCTGAAAGCGCGCTTTTGACCGGGCCACTAGAGCGCACCAACGAATGCTACGCCGTCGCCAAGATCACCGGCATCAAAATGGCTCAAGCCTATCGCCAGCAATATGGCCGCGACTACATCTCCGCTATGCCGACGAATCTCTACGGGCCAGGCGACAATTATGACTTGCACTCAAGCCACGTCATCCCAGCGCTGATCCGGAAAGCGCATGAAGCTAAGCTCATAAGTGATAAGCAAATCATCATCTGGGGCACGGGCACACCACGTCGGGAATTCATGCACGTCGACGACTGCGCCGACGCATTAGTCTTCCTTCTGAAGAACTACTCTGACCATGATCACGTCAATCTCGGCTGCGGACAGGACATCACGATCCTAGAGCTGACCAGAATGATCTGCCGTGTAGTCGGATTTACTGGGGAGATCGCGCATGATCACTCTAGACCTGACGGTACACCGCGAAAGCTGATGAGCGTCGACAAGCTGCGCACTTTGGGATGGGCAGCAAAGATCACTCTCATGGAAGGCATCGAGAGTGTCTATCATGCATTTCTGAACGGGAGCTACACCGAACGGCGATAGATAAGAGGATTTGCTGCGTCTCAGGCCTGTACGCGCTTTCGGGACCCAGAGCTAATGTAGACTGAGACAATCACTCGATGGCGATAGCGCTCATGTGAGCCAGCCGCGAGGAGCCCTGCCGGACCCGGACCCCATCCGCTCCAACCTCGTCGCCGTGAAGGTCACGGTGCGCTGCCCACGCCGACGCCGACTGCGTCAATCCTCACAAGGGTAACCCTCGATAACCGAACGCGTCTACGGTAACCGAATGTACTTCTTGTTCTCGTCCGAGGGATCTGTCGATGGGCATTCCGGACGAGCCAAGGTTTGAGCATGTTACCTTCAAAACCCGGTTAGCAACGTCGGATTTGGTATGAAATTCGGAACAAGTGGATTACGGGGCTTGGCGACAGAATTGGCAGGAGCCGCCTCTGCCCTATATGCAACGGCATTCGCGACATTCCTGCTGGAATCCGGCCTGGCCAGAATTGGCGACGAGATACTCATAGGGCGCGACTTTCGCGCCTCGAGTCCGGCCATCGCCGCCGTCTGTGCGGCGGCACTGTCTGCGCTCGGCTTCATCGTAGTCGATTGCGGCGCAGTCCCCACCCCTGCCCTGGCACTGTATGCTCAGGCGCGTAAGAGTGGTTGTTTGATGATCACAGGCTCGCACATTCCGGCCGACCGTAATGGAATAAAATTCTATCGACCCGACGGTGAGATCGACAAGGGTGATGAGCGGGAGATAACGCGCATCGCCTTGCAGTTGGAGAAGCGCGGATACGTCCTTGAAGGTGCTGTTGCACGTCGGCAGCACCGGGAGGCCGAATGCAAGGCCTTTTTCATGGCGCGCAATCGAAAGCTTATGGAGATTAATGCTCTAAAGGGCTTAACGGTGGGCGTATATCAGCACAGCACAGTCGCGCGCGATCTCTTGGTTGACATTCTCTCATATCACTGTGCGACGGTCGTAACCCTGGGACGTTCGGAAGATTTCATTCCTGTCGACACTGAAGCGGTCTCTGACGAGACTGCTCAACAGTTCAAGCTCTGGGCCAAAGAGCATCGGCTTGATGCGGTCGTCTCGGCAGATGGCGATGGTGACCGCCCACTGGTAGCTGACGACCACGGAGACCCCCTTCGCGGTGATTTGTTAGGCCTGATTACGGCGAACTTCCTGCAAGCGAAGGCAGTCGTCACGCCGGTCACATCAAACTCTGGTATCGAGACCGCAGGTTCTTTTAAAGTCGTGCGTACCAAGGTTGGATCTCCATTTGTTATTGCTGCCATGCTCGATTTGATTGCGTCGGGTCACGAGCGCGTGGTTGGTTTCGAAGCAAACGGTGGTTTGTTGACCGGCACGGACTTTGACCCGAACGGAACTAAACTGCCAGCGCTACCTACACGCGACAGTTTTCTCCCCATCCTCGCGGCACTTTCCCTTGTTAATACAAGTGGGCAGCCACTGTCGGAGATTGGCAGTTCCTTTCAATTGCCGGCGGCGGCGGCGGATCGCTTGGAAAATTTTTCCGTCGAAAGCAGCACTCGCCTCATGACATACCTTCGTACAGCGGAAACTAACATCGCCGCCTTCGTCGGGTCGATTGGAGTGGTAAGCAAGGTTAGCGATGTTGACGGACTTCGTATCACTCTCGCGGATAAGCGTGTCTTGCATTTGCGTCCATCCGGAAATGCCCCGGAAATGCGGTGCTACGTCGAAGCCGAAAATCGGGAGGACGCGGAGCTTTTGCTCCGGACTGGATTGGATCGAATTCGTAATTGGGCGCAAGGCTAAATAGAAGCCGCCTCCCTGCGTATTCCCAGGTGACCCTGGGGGTCGCACAAGCTACTCAGGCGATCAGAACGTCCACAGTGTCCCGGCCCTGTCCGCTTTGAAGCGAACCGGAACGCCCGTGGAAACAGCCGATCCGTACCAGCCACGGAGCATCCGGTCGCTCATGGTCAAGGCAGCGCCTTCCGGTAGCGAACAGCCGGTCCCGCACTGACCGCCTGCGCCGCATGTACGATGGCGTTCGTGTCCAGGCCGTGGTGACGGTATAGGTCCGCAATAGTCCCCGTCTGGCCGAACTGCTCGACCCCGAGCGCCTTCACGCGATGCCCGTTAACCCCACCGAGCCACGCGAGCGTCGCCGGGTGGCCGTCGATCACGGTGACGATGCCGCAGTCACGCGATAGCGGCGCGAGCAGCCGCTCGATATGACTCAGGGCGCCAATCGCGCCACGCTGCCGGGCACGTTCCGCCGCCTGCCAGCCCGCATTAAGCCGGTCCGCGGAGGTGATCGCGAGCAGCCCGACATCGCGCCGGTCCTCCGCCAGAAGACCCGTCGCGGCAATCGCCTCCGGCGCGACGACGCCTTGATAAGCAATGACGACACTCGCGTTGGGCCCAGGCGGACGCAGCCAATAGGCGCCATTGACGATGTCCCGCGCGAGCGCCGGGTTCATCTCGCGCAGCGGCTGCTCGAGCGGCCGGGTTGACAGGCGAAGATAGACCGATCCTCCGGTCTGATCACGCAGCCACGTCGTCTCATCCGGATCCCCCTCGCCATTACGTTGCATGTAATCGAAGGCAAAGCGCATGATCACGGACAGTTCGTCGACGAAGGCCGGTTCGAAGGCGCAAAGCCCATCCTGCGCCATGCCGATCAATGGGGTGCCGATCGACTGGTGTGCTCCGCCCTCGGGCGCTAGCGTCACGCCCGAGGGCGTTGCGACCAGCATGAAGCGCGCATCCTGATAGCAGGCGTAGTTTAGCTGGTCGGCCGATCGGTAGATGAAGGGATCATAGACTGTCCCGATCGGCAGCAGGCGCACGCCATTGATCGAGTGCGAGAGACCGAGTGCCCCGAGCATGATCATCAGGTTCGACTCGGCGATCCCGAGCTCGAGGTGCTGCCCCTTCGGCCCAAATTCCCAGGTAAAGGTCGACGGAATGCGTTCGGCCTTGAAGGTGTCCGCCATGGTCTCCCGGGCGAAAAGGCCGCGCCGGTTGACCCAGCCACCGAGATTGGTCGAGACCGTCACATCGGGCGAGGTGGTGACAATGCGGTCGGCAAGCAGACTGCGCTCGCGTGCGATGTCGTTCAGGATCTGGCCGAACCCCATCTGGGTCGAGAGCGGCTTGCCGGGCTGCCCCGGTGACGGAAGGGTTTCAGGCACCGGCACCGACGGCGCAGACAGCCTCCTATGCCCCTCACTGAAGAACGGCGCCTTTGCGAAGAAGGCGTCAAGTTCCGCTTCCGGCAAGGTGGCGGCCGCCCATTTGTCCCACTCCTCACCCCGCTTTACGCCCATTTGCAGGCGGTAGTCTTCCATCTGCGTGGGCGTCATCTGCCCCGCGTGGTTGTCCTTGTGTCCGGCAAGCGGCAGACCGTAGCCCTTGATGGTGTAACAGATGAAGCAGACGGGACGGTCATGCCTGGACGCCGCCTCGAAGGCTTCGAGGAGGCTCGGCATGTCATGCCCGCCAAGGTTCGTCATCAACGCCTGCAACTCGTCGTCGGAGCGGCGTTCGATCAGAGTGGTGACCGGCCCTTGGTCTCCGATCTCGTCGAGCAGCCGCTTGCGCCAGGCAGCACCCCCTTGGAAGGTCAGCGCCGAATAGAGCTGGTTCGGACAGCGCTCTATCCACTCGAGCAGCTTCTCGCCCCCCGGCTCGGCAAAGGCAGCCTCTTGCAGAGCGCCGTGGCGCAGGACCATCACGTCCCAGCCGAAGTTGCGAAAAATCTGCTCGAAACGCTGCCAGAGGCCCTCCCGGATCACGGCGTCGAGCGACTGGCGATTGTAGTCGACCACCCACCAGCAGTTCCTGAGCCCGTGCTTCCAGCCTTCGATCAGGGCCTCGTAGATGTTGCCCTCATCCATCTCGGCGTCGCCGATCAGGCTGACCATTCGGCCCTCGGCACGCTCCTTCATCCAGCCGTGACCCGAGACGTAGTCCTGCACCAGCGACGAGAACAGCGTCTGAGCAACGCCGAGACCCACCGACCCGGTCGAGAAGTCGACATCGTCGACATCCTTCGTCCGCGAAGGGTAGCTCTGCGCGCCCTTGTAGCCGCGGAAGTTCATGAGCTTTTCGTGGGTCTGGTTGCCCGCCAGATACTGAAGTGCATGGAAGATCGGCGCCGCATGGGGTTTGACCGCCACCCGATCCTGCGGGCGCAGGACCGAACCGTAGAGCGCGGTCATGATGGTACTCAGCGACGCGGACGAGGCCTGATGCCCCCCGACCTTGATCTCATCGCCCTCGCGGACGTGGTTGGCGTGGTGGATCGTCCAGGCTGCGAGCCAGGAGACGCAGCGCTCGATCTCGTTCAGATATTCCAGTTTCCTCGTCATTCAGTTTCCCGCAAATCAGCTGCCGGTCTCACAGGACCCCCGCCCAAATGGTCAAAGATCGAGTTTCAACACACCTGTCGCGCGCGACACGCAGGGGATGAAGCGGTGGCCGCGTGCCTCCTTGGACAGGACGGCATCCCGATGGATCGGCTGTCCCGCCAGCATTGCGCATTCGCAGGTCCCGCACACCCCGTTCTCACACGAGGCCATCAACGGCACACCGGCCGCACGCAAGGCGGCCAGTGCCGTGGTCTCAGCCGAAACCTCAACCACCCTGCCCTCAGCCAGTTCTATGACGAATGGTTCCGGTGGCGCGCCATCAAACTCGGGAGGCTGGAAAGTTTCGAAATGAACAGTACCCTCGGGCCAGTGTTGAGCCGCGCGCCCCACAACCGCCATGAAGCCAGGCGGTCCGCAGTAGTATGTCTGCGCGTCGTCCGAACGGTTCGCCAGCAGCGCGGCGATGTCCTGGCGGGTCGCCGGCTCGTCGTCGAAATGGAACCGAACATTGCCGCCAGGAAGATCGTCCTCGATCACCTCCAAGAGTGGCGTGAGCGCCCGGCCGCGGGTGAAATAGTGCAACTCGACGGGCTTGGCCTGCCGGGTGAGCGCGCGCGCCATGGCCAGAATCGGGGTGATCCCGATTCCCCCTGCCAGCAGCAAAGTCGGCCCCTCGCCTGGCTTGAGCGCAAAATGGTTGCGTGGCGCGGAGACAGGCAGTGTGGAGCCGACGGCAATGGTTTCGTGGATCCACGCCGAGCCGCCACGGCCGTCATTCTCGCGCTTCACCGCGATGGTGTAGCGGCCAAGCTCGGTCGGGTCGCCGCAAAGTGAATACTGACGCACCTTCCCTTCAGGCAGATGGACGTCGACGTGAGAACCCGCTTCGAACGCCGGCAGCACAGGTTTGCGTGGGTGTTTCAGGTCGATGACCAGCACGTCGCCCGGCTCCTTGCGGGCGGCGGTCACGGTCAGCTTCATGATGATGCGCGGCGACGCCATGGCGTTTCACTCGTCGATGGGCAAGATCAGATCACCGGGGCGGATCACGCCCCCGACCTCGATTGTGCAGTTCAGGCCGGAGCGGTTCAGAAGCCCCTCGTAGAGACCCGGAAGCCCGAGCAACTCCTCGATATACTTGCACGGCACATTCATCCGGGCGGCCCTGAGAATCGTTTCCCCGACCCGGAAGCGTTTGCCGACAAGATGGCTAAGCGGAACGCCTCGTGTCGTCAGATTGCGCCGGTGATCTTCGGGTGCGAGCTTGGCCTTGAAGCCCGGAATTCTGGGTTCGCCCTGCGCGATGGCGTCCAAGACTTCAGCTTCGATCAGCGTCACTTCGCGAACGTCAGGACGCGCGGAATAGGTCCCCGTCCCCAGGTAGTAGCGGTCTCCGACAATGCCTTGGCCGGCAATAAGCTGCGCCTGCGCCAGCTCCTCCATTTCATAGGAGGCAGCGGGCGCGATATGGACGTGAAGCAGCTTTCCTCGCCAGGTCATCATCGCTCTCGGAAATTCGTCTCGTGGAAACCTGCTGCAAAACTGGCCTGATCAACAGCGCCAGTTGCATGGCATTTTCCCGGTCCAGTTGGCTGTTTGGAAAGAAATACGGGGGCCCTCGGACCGTTTTCAGCGCCAGCTTTCGGCGTCGCCCCGGCTCAGTTGTTCCGCGCCGGCATCGCGTCTTGCACCTGCTTGACAACCTCTCGCAGGACCTCAACGCCCTTCCCGATCTGCCGAATGCTCAAGGCGGCATAGCCCATGACAAGTCCCACGCGATCGGTGCGGCCTTCGTCCGATGGCCGTTCGTAGAGCGGCGAGATCAGGTGTAGCCCCAGGCCAGCGTCGCGGGCGGATTCGACCAAGGCCGTTTCCCGCGATCGTGGCAGGTCATTGAACCAAACCGCGACGTGCAGTCCCGCATCTGCTCCCTGGACAGTGATGCGATCCCCGAAGCTGTGCTGCAAGGCACCCAACAACGTTTCCCGACGCTCGCCGTTCAGCCTGCGCACACGGCGCACATGGCTTTCGTAGCCGCCGCTCTCGATCAACGATGCCAGCGCTTCCTGTTCAGCGACCGGCGAATGCCGGTCTGCGAATTGTTTGGCGGTTGCGAAGACCTCCTGCAATTCGGGCGGGACGACGAGGTAGCCGATGCGCAGCATCGGCGAGAGCGTTTTGGAGATCGTGCCGAGGTAGATGACAGCCCCGTGGTCCTCGAGACTGTGCAGCGGAGGGACCGGATTGATGTCGTAGCGATATTCGCTGTCGTAGTCGTCCTCGATCACATAGGCATTGTTGTGCCGCGCCCATTTCAGAAGCTGATGGCGGCGCGCGATCGGCATGACGCCGCCCAGCGGAAACTGATGCGATGGCGTCACATAAGCCAGTCGTGCTCCGATCCCCGCCAGCAACTCGGTCCTCATCCCGTCTTCGTCGACGATGACCGGGATGGGTGAGGCACCCGTACTGGCAAAGACCTGACGCGCCATCCTGTAGCACGGATCCTCGATGACGAAACGGTCGGCGGGATCGAGAAGCAGGCGCGCGCACAGATCAAGGCCCTGCTGCGAACCGTTCACAACTATGATCTGGTCGAGGTCGCAGCTCAGGGTCCGGGCGCGCCAGAGATAGCCCTGAAGCGCCTGGCGAAGCCGGCGCGAGCCGCGAGGATCGTCATAGGCAAGACGCAGCGGGCGCTGCCCCATCGCCTCGTTCATCGCGCGTTTCCAGACCAATGAAGGGAAATCCGACGGCGCGAGGTCGCCATAGCGGAACTCGACCTTCAGCCCAGTCGGCAGATAATCTGGCCAGGGTGACGTCGCGCGCAGCCGCTCGCCATATGCGGACAGGTGGATTGGGCCGACCCGTTGCGCGTGAGTGCGCCCCGTCCCATGGCCCATCAACGAAGACGCAACGCGAGGTCGTGCGCCTTGACGGACTTCGATGAAACCCTCCGCAGCCAGTTGTTCATAGGCGACCGTCACCGTGGTTCGCGAAACGCCGAGGTCATTTGCCAGGGCCCGGGAGGATGGCAACTGACTGCCGGTTTCGTAGACGCCGCCGAGGATTTGCTCGCGAAGGGCTTCGTATATCTGGCGTGCACCCATCGCGTGCGAGCGCGCTGCAGACCCGGCACTTGAAGACTGGACCATCTCTTTCATCGCCAACTGGATATTTCACATTGGCCAGGTTGCCGTCAATCTTTCGGAACCCCAAGAGAGATCGCAGAGGCCGAATGACCAGCTCCCATCAATCCGAAACCGATGCTCCCACGGGGTCGCTCAACCGCACCAGCCCCGGATTTGCCACCCGGGCGATCCATCATGGCTACGATCCGGCCGGCTTTTCCAATGCCGTCCAGCCGCCAGTGTTCCTGACGTCAACCTATGGGTTCGAAAGCGTGGCAGCAAACGATGCCGCCGCCGCCCTTGGTGGACGGCTCTATGCGCGCGAATACAATCCCACGACCGAGATCCTCGAGCAGCGGCTCGCCAATCTGGAAGGAGCCGAGGCGGGGCTGGTTGTTGCCTCGGGGATGGCGGCCTTCGGCACTCTGATCCTGTCGCTCCTGTCCCAGGGCGATGAACTCATCGTCCACAAGACGCTTTATGCGAACACGCTTGCCATGGTCGAACAGGCGGTCCCCCGCTTCGGCATCAAGGTCGTCGCGGTCGATCTGTCAAATCCCCACAATCTCGATGCTGCGATCACCGAGCGGACGCGGCTGGTTTTCTTCGAGACGCCGGTGAATCCGCTGAGCCGCATCCTCGACATAGCGGCAATTGCAGAGCGCGCTCACGCGCGCGGTGTAAGGGTTGCAGTCGACAGCACCTTCGCCTCGCCCGCGCTCCAGCGACCGCTTGAGCACGGGGCGGACATCGTGCTCCATTCGATGACCAAGTACATCAATGGTCATGGCGATGCCCTTGGCGGGGCGCTTCTCGGCGACGCCCAAACGCTCCGTACGCTGCATGAAACGGGCCTGCGCTACATCACCGGCGCAGCGCTCTCGCCCCTGTCAGCTTTCCTAATCCTGCGCGGTCTCAAGACGCTGACGCTGCGTATGGAACGGCACAGCGCCACAGCCCTTGCGGTGGCTCGGGCGCTGGAAGCGCACCCGGCGGTGGCATTTGTGAGTTATCCGTTCCTCGACTCGCACCCTGATCAGGTGACGGCGCGAAAACAGATGTCCAACGGATCGGGCATGTTGGCCTTTGGCCTCCACGCTGGATACGAAGGAGCGCGCCGGATGATGGACCGGCTCAACCTGATCATTCGCGCCGTCAGCCTCGGCGATGCCGACAGCCTCATCTATCATCCAGCAAGCCTCACCCGTGCTCGGCAGCCGATCCGCAAGGATGCCCATTTGGCCGATGGAGTCGGCGAGGATCTCATGCGTCTCTCGGTGGGGCTTGAAGACGCTGATGACCTGATCGCCGATCTGCGGCGGGCTTTGGACGTCTTGTAATGACCTGGCGTGCGGCCACCTCTGCGCTCACACATAGATCTGGAGCCTTGCCATGGCATTCCTGAGCGGTCTTTCCGCGTTCCCCATCACCCCGACCAATCGTGACGGCCGCGTCGATAGCGTTGCCTTGCGCAGGCTGATTGCTCGGCTTGGCATTGCTCAGGTCGATTCCATCGGTCTTCTCGGCAGCACCGGCACATACATCTATCTGTCGCGCGAGCAACGGCGGCGGGCGCTCTCCGAGACCTTGGACCAAACGGCGGGGCAAATGCCGGTCGTGGTGGGTGTGGGCGCGCTGCGCACCGATGAAGCCGTGGGGCTCGCGCAAGACGCCAAGGCCCTTGGAGCAGCTGCGGGTTTGCTTGCCGCCGCCTCCTACACCCCGCTTACTGATGACGAGGTGTTCGATCATTTCTCCACTGTGGCGCGCGAAAGTGGCCTGCCGATCGTCGTCTACGACAATCCAGGAACGACGCATTTCCATTTCAGTCCACCCCTTGTCAGCCGCCTGGCAAAGGTGGCTGGGATTGTCGCCATCAAGAATCCGACAGACAAAAGCGATGCGATCAAGAACCACCTGACCGCCCAGAGGCGCACACTGCCGGAAGGGTTCTCGATTGGCTACAGCGGCGACTGGAACGCCGCCGAGGCCATGATCGCCGGCGCCGACACATGGTACAGCGTCCTTGCGGGCATCCTGCCCGAGGTCTGCATGACGATCGTCACAGCGGCGCAACAGGGCGATGCGGCCGAAGCGCGACGGATCAATGCCGCGCTGGTCCCGATCTGGAGCCTCTTCAAGGAGTTCTCGAGCCTTCGCGTCGTCCATGCACTCGCTGAATTGCTCGACGTTTGCAGTGCCGAACCCCCGCGTCCCATCCTGCCTCTGCCCCCAGCAGCGAAGCGCCAGATCGCCGCCGCGTTGAAAGGTTTGCCATCGGATGCCAGCCGGTGAACAGCAAACCCCGTTCGGCAAGTGAAAGGAAGTGCATGTATTTACCCGCTCATTTCGAGAACTGATCGAAAACAACGCACTCGGCGTGCTGATAGCCATGGCTGGAGCGGTCTCGACGCCAATCACACCCCTTCGAACTCGACAATCGACTGCGGAGGTACAGACTGCGCAGGGCACTCCGCCCATGCCGCACCGTTCGCCTTCAAACTAGGAATCGGTGGTTTGTCCATTTGAATGGCATCGAGCCGGCGCTTTACTCCGGCCCGGTGCGCGCATTGAAGCCGGTGCCAATGCCGCCGGCGAACACCAGATTTCCGTCCTCGACATTCGCCAGAGCACGCTTCCCGACCGCCGTAACTGTTGCCGGGTTCGCAGCCGATGACGATGAACTCATCACTCAGCACGCATTTTGTCTCACCCATTCTTGGCGCCGGCCGGATCGATATGGACTGACACGCAGCTTGGAGACGATGCCGTCGAGGCCGAACTGGCAGACTTGCGCGAGAATGTCGCTGCCGCCGCTGATCTCGTCGCTCAGAACGATGCCGTTTGGGCGGCGTCTCAGCAGGTTAACTAGCGCTTTGCGCCGATCGACGAGTGGCCGATCGCGAAGACCCTCGCCGTCGATCTTGAGCAGGTCGAAGCCGGCAAGCATGGTCCTGACGTCTCCCGCCGCGGCCAAGAACCCGCTGAAGACTGGGAATGCGCGACAAGCCTTCTGGTCAACGACGAACGCCTCACCGTCTATTATCGCGTCCGAGGCGCCGAGCTCGGCCACCGCCCGGGACGATAGCCGGAAACCTGAGGGTCCAGTCGTGGAGGTTGCGGGTCGAGGTAGGCCCCCATCGATAGTCGTCCCATTTCATTTCGTGTAGCCAATCAGGGCCCTGCCGGACGCGGCCGACCAGCGGTCGATGTTCGCGACGACCCGAATGTCCAGTCTCGTGTAACTCAGCCTAAAGCGGCCTGTCCGCCCAAAAAATGACATTCAGTTGCCTCCAGCCTTTCGACACGACCCACTTCACGATCTCGTAACTCGCCAACCTAGCGGCTTGTTGCTTGAGCTGCGCGTTCCTAGGGTGTGGTCGCTAGGCCTCAGCAACAAGAGCTGGTTGCCAGGCGGGCGGAGGCTCAACGAGATAGCCAGCTCAGGACAAGGAGAGCAAGCAATGGTCGCTTTTACCCTCAATGGCGAGGCGCGAACACTCGACGTCGATCCAGAGATGCCGCTGCTCTGGGCGGTCCGTGACGTCATCGGACTCACGGGAACGAAATTCGGTTGCGGGCTTGCCCAGTGCGGCGCTTGCACGGTTCACGTTAACGGCATGCCGACGCGCTCGTGCCAGACCGCAGTCGGCGACATCGAAGGAGCCTCGATCACCACCATTGAGGGTGTGTCGGGCAAGATAGGCGAAACGGTCCAGGCCGTGTGGGCCGAGTTCGACGTACCTCAATGCGGCTATTGCCAGTCTGGCCAGATCATGTCGGCCGTGGCCCTCCTTACAGAAACGCCTAAGCCGACGGACGATGATATTGATTCGGCGATGAGCGGCAATCTCTGCCGCTGCGCCACCTATCACCGCATCCGCGCGGCCATCCACGAGACCGCCAACCGGCTGGAGACTTGAGGCATGTCGCAGTTTCTCTCGAAGCATAACTCCGTGCGGCCCACGCGCCGCCGGTTCCTCGTCGGCGCGGGCGTCACCACCGCTGGCCTCGCCGTGGGCTACCGGCTAGTGCTGGCGGCGTCCGACATCGCACAAACGACTACTGCAAAGGTTCAGGCGAACCCCTTCCAGACCTATGTCGAGATCACAAAGGAGAACCGGATCATCATCTACTCCTCGCAGTTCGAGATGGGACAAGGCTCCTATTTCGGCATCGCCACCCTGGTTATGGAAGAGCTCGACGGCGACTGGGCGCAGGTGGACGTGGTCGGCGGATATGGCAATACCGCGCTCTACGGCAATGTCGCCTGGGGCGGGGCCGCACAGGTAACTGGTGGCTCCACGTCGATGAGTTCGTCGTGGGAACGCTACCGCAAGGCGGGTGCTGCCGCACGGGCCTTGCTGGTGGCGGCCGCGGCGCAGCGGTGGGATGTGCCAGCCGGCGAGATCAAAGTCGCTTCCGGGGTCGTGTCGCACGCCTCAGGGATGCAGGCGCGCTACGGTGACCTGGCTGAAGCCGCAGCGGGAATGCCGGTTCCCGACGACGTGCCGCTAAAGCCGCGCGACAAGTGGGCCCAGATCGGATCGGACAGCCTCAAGCGCTACGATTCCGCCGGCAAGACCAACGGCGCGCAGACCTACACGATCGACCTCATGATGGAGGGACTCCAGACGGCCGTTATGATCCATCCGCCGAAGTTCGGCGCCGAGATCGAGAGCTTCGACGCAACCAAGGCCAAGGCACTCGACGGCATTGTCGATGTCGTCCAGACGCCGCGAGGCATTGCCGTGGTTGGCAGGGACACCTGGACGGCGCTGAAGGGCCGCGACCTCGTGGAGGTGACCTGGAACGAGGAGAAGGCCGAAGAGCGCGGCACGGCCGAGATCATGGCCGAATACAACAAGGCAGCAGACGATCTGGGCGCGGCCACCGCGCGCGACGACGGTAACACTCCCGCAGCGTTCGCCAGTGCTGAGAAAATCATCGAGGGGCACTACGAATTCCCCTATCTTGTCCATGCTTCGATCGAGCCACTCAACGCGGCCGCCCGAATCAACGAAGACGGCACCATCGACGTCTGGGGCGGACACCAGATGCCCGACCTTTATCAGGCGGCTGCCGCTCAGGTAGGCGGCACCACGCCGGACAAGGTGAGGCTGCACGTGATGAAGACCGGCGGCAGTTTCGGCCGCCGCGCGGTCTTGGATGCAGATGTCATCATCGAAGCTGTTTCCACAGCGCGTGCACTGGGACGCGGCAAGCCAGTGAAGGTGCAGTGGACCCGCGAGAATGACATGCGGGGTGGGCGGTACCGGCCGGCCTATGTGCACGCAGTCAAGGCGGGGCTCGACAAGAAAGGCAATGTCGTCGCTCTCCATGACCACATCGTGGGCCAATCGGTCTTGGGCGGTTCGACCTCTGCGGCGATGATCAAGAACGGCATCGATCCAACCTCCGTAGAGGGCGCCACCAACCTGCCCTATGCGATCCCGAACCTGAAGGTCGAGCTGACCACCACGGACGTGAACATCCCGGTGCTGTGGTGGCGTTCGGTAGGCTCCACCCACACCGCTTACGCGGTGGAAACCCTGATCGATGAGCTCGCCGCCGCTGCGAACCGTGATCCGGTCGACTTCCGCTTGTCAATGCTCGGTCACCATCCACGGCATGCCGCCGTGCTTAAAGTGGCTGCTGAGAAGGCAGGCTGGGACAAGCCTCTGCCGGAAGGCCGTTTCCGCGGCGTGGCCCTGCATGAAAGCCTCTCGACCTATGTCGCCGATGTGGTGGAGATCACCCTCAACGATGAAAATGGTTTCAAGGTCGACCGCGTCGTCTGCGCGGTAGATTGCGGCACCGCGATAAATCCTGACCAGATTCGCGCTCAGATGGAGGGCGGTATCGGATTCGGGCTAGGCGCGATCCTCCAGGAGGAGCTGACCCTGAAGGGCGGTGTCGTAGACCAAGAGAACTACGATACCTATACACCGCTCAGGATCGAGCAGATGCCGCGAGTCGAGGTGCACATTGTGCCGTCCGAGGAGCCGCCCACGGGAGTTGGTGAGCCAGGTGTGCCGCCGATCGGCCCGGCCGTCGCCAACGCGCTACGGGCGGCGACGGGCAAGACTATCCGCAAGCTGCCGATTATAAAGAACATGTCAGGAATGACACCATGAAACAGCCGCGATGAAGATCGCGCCGTTTTCGAACGCCTCCTGACAGGCGCTCATTTCCATGGGTCAAATTCCGGCGGCTGCCCGCTCCAATAGCCGGTTTGGAGACGGCACCCCGTGTTCTGAACGACCACAGACGGGCCTTGGCGCCGGTTCCACTGAAGAACCGCTTTCGAGACGCAAATGCGTCCACTCCATTGAAGAGCACAACCGTATAGCACCAGGAAGGCTAGCTACCTCCATCGCTTCGGAGACCCAGGAACCCTCAGAAAACCGAACCTCCCGAGCTCAGAGGCGCTCGTGATCACAATCGCGCTGGTGCGTGGATCATTGTTCAAGGGTTTGCCGATAGGCAGGCGAGATGGCCGATCGACATGATCTTCGCCCGATGCCCTACAAACACAATGCCAGCCGCTGTCACGGAGTCGCGAAGACGAAGGCAATGAGGGTCGACGCCGATACTCGTCGTTTGGTTGACAGAGCGCTTGGAATGCCATGCGCTTCACATCGGAGTAGCCATCCGGGAAGCCTGAAGCGCTTTGAAAACGCATGTGCTGCGGCTGTTATTCATAGCGTGGATGACTTTGATCAAAACAGTCGATTTCATCACTCTTCCGGAATCGTGCATGGACAAAAAAGAGCCTCACGCACCAATCACACGCTGCTCTATCGCGTGACGAAAGCTGCCTTAGGAATAATCCAAAGGAGAAAATCTTCGATGCGCCCTGACGTGCAGTGGAGGTCGTGCCGAGAAAGTGAGTTGCAACTGGCCGACAAAGTCGGGCGGTGCGACCATGGTCGCTTCGGAGAATGAAATCGGGCCAGTTCACGGGGGCGGTACTGTTATTCGTCGACGGCCGCCCTTCCCAAGAACAGGCGGCATCGCAAGTTGGTTCTGCCGATGAAAACGACATCGCCGGATACATTTCAGCAGCCGCTCAGGATTGGATGATCCAGCCAAGCTCTCGGCGTGATGGCACTGTAGGCGTCACAGTCGAAGCATCTCATTGATCGTTTATGAGGCTTTCTTCGATGCCGCTGATGCCTGACGGGCGGTCGCAGCTGCAGGCGACAACACGGCCTATTTAGTTGGAAACAGTCGAGGTAAGCCAATTTGGCTTCCCGTTACTATTTGGAGAAAGAAATGCTGTGCCTAGGAATCAGCGGCGGACTTGACCAAGTCCATGAAAACCGATTCGAGCGTCCGAACGCCTTTATGCACGATGGCGCCGCGGTGCTCGTCCGAGACGGAAAGGTGATAGCCGCCATAGAAGAGGAACGCCTCAATCGAATCAAGCACTCGAACAAGCTGCCAAGTGGTTCGATTCAATACTGTCTCTCGACGGCCGGGGTTCAGCTCAGCGACATCGATCGTGTCGCGGTCTACGCCAGCGAGCCCTATGCCAACGCCATGCTTGAAGGTATGTCCGCTTCCCAACCGGACATTCTCTCCACTCCGTTGGATGCTAAAATGTTGGTGCAGAACCTGTTAGCGCGTGAGTTCGGCACTAAGTTGGACAGTTCGCGTATTTCATTCGTAGGTCATCATCAGGCGCACGCCGTGAGCGCCTTTGCAATGTCGGGCTTCGAACAAAGTCTCATTCTAGCGATTGATGGCTGTGGTGATTTCCTGTCGGGCCTTGTGGCGGTAGGGTCTGGCACAGAAATTACGCAAATCGAGGCTTTCCCGGAGGACAATTCTCTTGGGCTGTTTTATCTCGAGACGATCCGCTGTCTCGGCTACGGCATGTTCGACGAGTATAAGGTAATGGGACTCGCGCCCTATGGCGACCCCGCTCCCTATCGCGAGCTCTTCGAGCAGTTCTACGAGCTCTCCGCCAACGGTGGCTACCGTGTTCACCTCGACCGCATCGGTCCGGCGTTGCTCCGCAACATCGAGATCAGGCGAAAGGGAATGCCTTTCACCCAGCAGCATCGAGATGTGAGTGCGTCACTGCAGGAAGCGCTTGAGCGGATCGTGTTCCACATTCTCCGGCACCACCGTGAGGCCACCGGCATGAAGCGGTTGTGTCTGGCGGGAGGGGTAGCCCACAACTGCACGATGAACGGCAAGCTGCTGTATTCAGGGCTTTTCGAAGACATCTTCGTGCAACCCGCGTCTCACGACGCTGGCTGCGCATTGGGAGCTGCGCTGATAGTCTCTAACGAGATGGGCCGCCCCGCGCCGCGTGAGCGACTGCAGGAGGTCTATTGGGGTCCTGATCTCGGGAGCGACCGCGCCGTGGAACAGGAACTGAATGCATGGTCCGGACATCTCGAGGTTGAACGCTCTTATGACGTAGCGAGCAGTGCAGCCCACTGGATCACCAACGGCGCCGTGATCGGCTGGGTGCAGGGTCGTTCGGAGTTTGGGCCACGTGCGCTGGGCAACCGCAGCATTCTTGCCGACCCTCGGCCCGCTGCAAACAAGGACCGGATCAATGCCATGGTCAAGAAGCGCGAAGGCTATAGGCCTTTCGCACCATCTGTGCTGGAAGAGGATGCGAGCGAATTTTTCGACCTCCCGGACGGTAAGCACGAATTTCCATTCATGAATTTCGTCGTTCGCGTGCGTGACTCAAAGCGCGCCTTGTTGGGTGCCATTACGCACGTCGACGGTACGGCTCGGCTGCAAACAGTATCGCGCGATGCCAACCCCGCTTACTGGGAGGTCATCAATGCGTTCAAGAAGCGGACAGGCACTCCAATTCTGCTCAATACGTCCTTTAACAACAATGCTGAACCGATCGTGGATACGGTTGCAGACGCGATTGCCACATTTTTGACGACAGAGCTGGATGGACTTGTGGTCGGGCCCTTCTTGGTAAAAAAACGGGCTGCAACGCTGCAGGATTGGACTGCGCTTGCGATTTCATTGCCTCCCTCAGTCTCCCTCCATCAAACCCGTGCTTACACAGCGCGAGATCATCAGGAGACTGTCTGCGAGATTATTCCGAACCACTCCAGCATTGACAGTGTGCGAATTTCAAACGACCTGTTTAATCTGCTGATGCGGATTGAGGGCGAAGCCGTGTTAAGCGATCACCTCAATATAATTGCGCCGGATAAGGCTAAGCATGAAGCTCTGCTGGAGGACCTGCGAAGACTGTGGGAGCAGCGCCTGGTTCGGCTGCATCCCTCACAAGCTGCTCGGATGGATCATGGGTCCGATAAAACGCCGGACCAGCCTAATAGGCTATCAATGTGATAGAGATGCCGCTCAAGCTCGGCCAATCAATAGTGTTCATCGACCCCGCCTGCGAGCTCACCGCTGTGATTAGGGGGGTCGAGGTCGCCCTGGTCAGTATGCTTAGGAATGCTATTGAATGGGTCGTGTGCCTGGGTTGGAAGGCGGGTCTGGCCTCACCGGACTTCTGTGTCGAGAGGTCCAGCCCGCAAAACTTTAGAAACTGGCGATGATGACCTAAGCGGCGAAGATCGCCGGCTTCGGCAATGACGGTCAATGCCTCGATCGGTCCGATGCCCGGGATTTGTCGCAGGAGCTGATAATCCTGGCTGTGCCGCAGCAGATCGTCGGCCTGTGCTTCGATCTCATTGCGGTGCCGGATCAGGCTGCGTGCTTCGTCAATGACCATCTGGAACATGCGAATGGCAGGCGCATCAAGTCATCCAGTGGCAGCGGCAATCCGATCGATGGGCGCGCTGTCTCGAAAACATCGTCAGAATCTGTGTCTTGCTGACCTTGCGGCCGACGGCATCCCAAGCTGCTGCCACAAACTCCTCCTTCGTCAGCGCCGTGAAGCTTGCTGGGGTCGGAAAGGCATGGAGGAAGGCAAAGAACCGATCGCTGCGGCTGTTCCCCCGGAAGCGATCGATCTCGGGAAAATACAGCGGCTGGTAGTGTGTCAGCATGCGGTGCTGGATCTCGGTCTAGGCCCTGGCGATCGCTTCATGTGTCTTCGACAGTTCATGCACGTCGTTGATGCCGGCTCGCAGCGGATCATGGTAGACCTGCGTCGCCTGTATCCTGAGCATGTGTAGGATCACCTGGGCATCGATCTTCTTGCCGAATATGACGCCGAAGGCCTAAGGAAGCCCAGGCATCTGTTCTCGATTTTGCCTGCTAGGCTGACGAGAAGGTCGCGTGCCGACAGCAGCACCCGCACGACACAGGTGCCGTGGCTCTTGATGCGACCTGCTTAAACCATCCGGTCCGTCCGATCTGAGCAAGGCCGCCGCTCGCGGCGGCCCGATTTGTCCGGCATCATCGAGAGGGCGGCGCTTGACACGATCGGAAGTCCGCGCTTCGTTAACTCGTTCCAGAGCCAGATCGCAAGCGGTCACGGCTCCATGCCGATCCGCTCCGTCTCCGCAGCTCCACAGTCCCGCCCGCATCTCCCGGTCGCGCCCGGGTAGCCATTGCGCTGCAAGGCGGGTCTGATCGCTACGGCGGCGCCGCCACCATCAGTCGGTTCGGCGACAAAGCCAATCATCTCCCGTAAGAGAAGTGCTTTCGGGGTACCTCTCCGGCGAGGGCCGCCTTGCGGGAGCATGGCCCGGTAGCGAAGCTGCGCTCTTAAGGCGTCCTTTCGAGCGCAGTTAG